>JAKAHZ010000169.1 GCA_021814615.1 Nitrospirota bacterium
TTCTGCGCGACGGCCAATCCGCTCGAGGTCGTCGTGGCCTCCGGCGCGGACGGAAAGGGAGTGCTGGGCGTGATCGACGGTTCCTCGCCCCGGGGCGTGGAGACCGCCGCCGACCGGCAGCAGCGGAAGGAGTTCCTGCGGAAGATCGGGTACAAACTGTAGCGATAGCGTTCCCTCGAGACACTTGCGAATTCTTCCCTAATCAGGTAGAGTGACGGACGAACACCGGCCTCTCCTGAACCCATTCCAGCAAAGGAGCACGAACCCTATGAAGAAGCTTATGAGCATCCTGACCGCACTGACAGTGGCCTCCGCAGGAGCCGCTTTTGCGTCAGGGGACCAGTCCGCAGCCGCGCCCGCGCACAAGCATCCTACTGCCAAAGAGGAATCGGCCGGGGACGGCATGCTGACCGGCAAGGTCACCGAGACCATGAATGCCGGCGGATACACCTATGTGAACATCGAGAAGGACGGCAAGAAGACCTGGATCGCTATCCCGGAAACGAAGATCACCGTCGGCAAGGAGATGACCTTCCTGCCCGGCGCAGCGATGCAGAATTTCGAAAGCAAGACGCTCAAACGGACCTTCGACGTCATCATCTTCTCCGGCGGCGTGGCGGAGGGCTCGGCGCCGCAGGGGCCCACGGGCAGCAAGGCGCAGGTCGGCGCAAAAGAAAAGAACGTCAAGGTGACGAAGGCAACGGGCGCGAACGCCTGCACCGTCGCCGAGGCGTACGGCAAGAGCGCGGCCCTGAACAAGAAGACCGTGGTCGTCAAAGGCAAGGTGGTGAAGGTCTCCAAGAACATCATGGGCAAGAACTGGGTCCATCTGCAGGACGGGACCGGCGACCAGACCAAGGGCACGCATAATCTCGTGGTCACGACCCAGGACGCGCCGGAAGTGGGCGACGTGGTTACGGCGACGGGCACACTGACCAAGGACCGGGACTTCGGCGCGGGGTACAAATACAACGTCATCGTCGAGGACGCTTCGGTCAAGAAGTAAGCCGTTCCCGCGTTCATCACCGGGCAATTGTCAGGGGACCGTTCCCTCGGGAACAGGTCCCCTTTTTTCGCGCATTTCCACCGTCACGCGCCGGGTCGGCTGTTGACTTGATCCGGGCGCTTGGATACAATGAGTTATCATTCCCAACTGGAGGACACCCCATGGCAAAATCCTACGACGCGATCATCATCGGTTCGGGCCCCGCAGGCCTCACGGCAGCCCTGTACCTGGGCCGCGCCGGCCAGAAGTGCGTCATTCTGGAGAAGGAGTTTCCCGGAGGGTATACGGCCAAGATCGCCGAGATCGAGAACTATCCCGGGTACGAGACCATCAGCGGCTTCGACCTGACCGCGGTCATGCAGAAGCAGGCCGAGAAATTCGGCGCAGAGCTCATCTTCCCGGTGGAAGTGACGGAGATGGAGCTCAAGGACGAGATCAAACGCGTGAAGACCCGCGATGACGTCTTCGAAGCGCCGGTGGTGATTATTGCCGTCGGTGTTGCCCGGAAGAAGCTCAAGGTGCCGGGCGCCCGCGAGTTCCTGGGCAAGGGGGTTTCCTACTGCGCCACCTGCGACGGCAATTTCTTCAAGGGCCGGCAGGTCGCGGTGGTGGGCGCGGACAACGAAGCCGCCGACGAGGCGCTGCACCTTGCCGAACTCGCGTCGAAGGTGACCCTGATCCCGCACAAGAAACCGGAGATGGTCGATTCCGTGCTGGCACGGCTCAAGGCGAAAGCCAACATCGAGATGCTTCCGGTTTCGGACGTGAAGCAGGTCGTGGGCGACGAGCTGGTGACAGGCCTCAAGATCGCCACAGACGGATCGGAGCGCGTTGTGCCGCTCGAGGGGGTGTTCATCGCCCTGCGCTCCACGCCCATCAACGACCTCATCGTCAACTCCGGCGGCAAGGCCGATGACCGCGGCTGCCTCATCACCGACCGCAACCAGAAGATGAACATCGAAGGCATCTTCGCCGCAGGCGACTGCACCTGCGGGGGCATGCAGATCGTGACCGCGGCGGGCGAAGGCGCCATTGCCGGCATGCGCGCGGCAGCGGTGATCCGCAGGATGAAATCGAAAGCAGCGGGAAACTAGCAGTTAAGAACAAGACCGGAACCGCGAAGGCGCGAAGAGCGCGAAGGAAGGCGACAGCCTTGAACCCCAAGCTTGAGGTTCCCTTTGCGTCCTTGGCGTCTTCGCGGTGTATTTGTTTTCATGTGGAGCAGTAGGAACAGCATATGATGACGATCAAGGACATGCTCGGACGGGGCGGCGTGATGACCCGCGACGAGGCGTTCGCCCTCCTGGCGGAGCATCTGACCGCTCCGCGCCTTGCCCTCGAAGAGGCGCCCCTGTCCCGCTCCCTCGGCCGCGTCCTCGGTCAGGACATTCTTTCCCCTGCAGACCATCCTCCCTTCGACCGGTCCACCATGGACGGATTTGCCGTGCGCGCGGCGGACACCTTCGGCGCCACGGAGTCCCTTCCCGCGCTCCTCACCGTGGTCGGCGACATTCCCATGGGCGCCATGCCGGAACGGACGATCGGCCGTGGCGAGGCCATGGCGATCGCCACAGGCGGGGCGCTGCCGCAGGGCGCCGACGCTGTCGTGATGTTCGAATATGCCCAACATGTCGAACCGTCGCATATCGAGGTCGTGAAGCCCGTTGCGCCGCAGGAGCACGTCTCCTTCCGCGGCGAGGATATCCGGCAGGGCGAGCGCGTGCTCGGCGCGGGGCAGGTGATCCGGCCGCAGGACATGGCCGCGCTGGCGAGCATGGGCAGGACCGTTGTTCCCGTGTTCGAGCGGCCCCGGGTGGCGATCATCACCACGGGAAACGAGATCGTTCCGGCGGATACCGAGCCCGGTCCGGGCAGAATCCGCGACAGCAACTCCTACAGTCTCGAAGGGCTGATCGCGCTTGCCGGCGGAGAAGCGCGCAAAATCGGCATCATCCCCGACGATCAGGCAAGGCTCCGGCAGGCGCTCGAGCAGGCGCTCCAGGACTGCCACATCGTCCTGTTCACCGGCGGGAGTTCGGTTGGCACCGCGGATTACACCGCCCGGGTGATCAACGAGTTGGGCGGCCCGGGCGTGCTGATCCATGGAGTCTCGATCAAGCCGGGCAAGCCGCTCATCGCAGGGTTTGCGCAGGCAGCCTCCGGACTCGTTCCCGTTTTCGGCCTGCCGGGCCATCCGGTGGCGGTAATGGTCTGCTTCGATCTGTTCGTCCGTCCGGTCATCGAGCGGTTTTCCGGTGCGCTCGCGCATCCCGCCCTTGCGGCCGCCGGCGCAGGCCGCGTGGTAAAGGCCCGTCTCCGCCGCAGCATCCCGTCGGCTCCGGGACGGGAGGATCATGTCCGGGTGACGCTCGAGCGGCGGGAGGATGGTCTCTACGCCGTTCCCGTGTTCGGAGCGTCGGGCCTGATCAGCACGCTCGTCAAGGCGCTGGGGACCGTCGTGATACCATTGAACTCCATCGGCATCGAGGCCGGCGAAGAGGTCGATGTGCGGCTGTTCTGAGCACAGCAGCCCAGAAGCCGGAAGAGCACATCTCGCAAACCGCAGAGATCGCAGGGAGAGACAATCAAAAGCAGGCTTGCTTCCCGAAAAGCCGTAATGCCGCAAAGAAAGCCTGGACCAGGAGCGGGAGAGGATCACTCTCCGAGAGGTTCCGCATGTACGACGGCGAACGCTTCAACAGCATCACCCATCTGATCGGCGCGGTTCTGGCAATAGCCGGGGCGGCGATGCTGATCGTGCTCGCTGCGCTCAAGGGCGATCCCTGGAAGATCACGAGCTTCAGCATCTACGGCGCTTCCCTGGTGCTGCTCTACCTTTCCTCCACGCTCTACCACAGCGTTCATGGCGCGGTGAAAGCCGTGCTGCAGAAGATCGATCACAGCGCCATCTATCTTTTGATCGCCGGCAGCTATACGCCCTTCACCCTCGTAACGTTGCGCGGCGCGTGGGGATGGTCGATTTTCGGCGTCGTCTGGGGGCTCGCGGTCCTGGGCATTATCATCGATCTTCTGCACGGCTCCCGGCGGCGCGTCATTCCGGTCGTTATCTACCTGCTCATGGGATGGCTCGTGGTCGTGTCGCTCCGGCCTTTGCTTCGCGTTCTTCCCCTGACCGGATTTGCCTGGCTTCTCGCCGGCGGGCTTCTTTATACGGCGGGAGTCGTCTTCTATGCGCTTTCCACGAAGATCCCTCACGGCCACGGCATCTTTCACCTCTTCGTGCTCGCGGGCAGCGGCGCGCAGTACGTGGCCATCTATCTCTATGTGTTGTAAACCTGCGGCAGCGGGAGGCGCATGTGTCCGCTCTGTTCGAGAAACTCATGAACCGCGACGAAAAGGTCTGCCCCTGGTGGCTGGCCTGGACCTTCGATAACCCGCTCAGGAAATGGCTCCACGATCCGCGGCAGATCCTGGGCGATTATATAAAGGAAGGCATGACCGTCGCCGACATCGGCTGCGGCATGGGGTACTTTTCCGTTGCCATGGCGCGCATGATCGGGCCGACGGGCAGGGTGATCGCCGTGGACCTGCAGCAGATGATGCTTGACCTGCTGAGGAAGCGCGCTTTTCGGGCAGGAGTCGCCGACCGCATCAACACGATCCTTGCCGCGCCTGAGGACATCAGTATTGCGGAACCCGCCGACTTTGTTCTTGCCTTCTGGATGGTTCACGAAGTGAAGGACATTCCCCGGTTCTTCGGCCAGGTTGCCTCGGTGCTCAAGCCCGGTTCGCGGATGCTTTACGCGGAGCCGAGGATCCATGTCACCCAACGGCGTTTCGACGACATCCTGGGATTCGCCAAAGCTGCCGGTTTCTCCGTGGAACCCGGACCTGCGGTGGGAATGAGCAGGGCCGCCGTACTGGTACGATGAGCATCCTTCCGGATTACTGACCATCTCTCTTCTTCCGTCATTTCCCGGTTCTTCACGACATATTCCGCAGGTTTGCATCCGCCAGCTCCGCGCGCTACACTTTTCATGCGTACCGGTGGTCATCCACAATTCCGGAGCGATTCAGGCAAAGGAGGTTCGTCATGAAGAAGTATTACCCTCTCATTACGGCGGGAATCATTGCGCTGAGCTTTCTGGCATTCCTTGCCAAATCCACGGCAGCAGCCGGGCCTGACGACGAGCTCATGAGCCGTGCAAAGTCAGTCTTCGGGCCGTTGCCGACATCGATGCCCGCTGCCGACAACCCGATCACTCCCGAGAAGGTGAAGCTGGGCCGCATACTTTTCTTCGAACCCCGCATTTCCGTCGACCGGACGGTGAGCTGCGCCAAGTGCCATCCCCCGGCGCTCTATGCCGCCGACGGGCTCCGGAAGGCGGTGGGCAACCATTGCAAGGAGAATCCGCGAAACGCGCCGACGGTCCTGAACGCAGCCGACCAGATCTCGGAACACTGGATCGGGAACCGCACGAGCGTGGAGGACCAGGCGAAACAGGCCCTGACCGGCCCTCCTGCCTTCGGCATGCCGGACAACGCGTCGGTCGAAAAAGTGCTCAAGGGCATGAAGGAGTACGTCGACCTGTTCAAGGCGGCATTCCCCTCGGACAAGGAGCCGGTGACGGTGGAGAACTTCGCCAAGGCCGTGGGAGCCTTCGAACGGACGCTCGTCACGCCTGCGGCCTTCGACGAGTTCCTGCAGGGGAAAACCGGGGCGCTTACGGACCGGCAGAAGAAGGGCCTGCAAACCTTCATGGACACGGGATGCATGACCTGCCATTTCGGCCCCTACCTGGGCGGGAAGATGTACCAGAAGTTCGGCGTCTTCGAACCCTATCAGAAGTATACGAAGAGCGTGCAGGTCGATGAGGGCAGGTTCGCGGTGACCAAGAGCGAATCGGACAAGTATGTCTTCAAGGTGCCTGTGCTCAGGAACGTGGCGATGACGCCGCCGTACTTTCATGACGG
>JAKAHZ010000034.1 GCA_021814615.1 Nitrospirota bacterium
AATGGGCGCCGCCCTTGAACTCTCCCCAGGACACCTCGACCATCCGCTCCTTGTCGAAGGTCACATCGGCAACGTTCGGGCAGTCGATGGTGTGAATGGAGATGCCCCGCCCCCGCGTGATGAATCCCACGACGCGGTCGCCTGGCACGGGGTTGCAGCATTTGGACAGGTGAAAGAGCATCTCGTCCATGCCGCCGATCTTCATGGCTCCACTGGAGGTCTTCTTCTCCGGCGGAGCTGCGGTTTTCTTCGCGAGTTTCTTGGGGATCGGTTCGAGATGCGGCTTCTCGGGCGCCAGCTTGTTCGCCACCAGGTGCGCGGAGACCTTCCCGTATCCGATGGCGGCCAGAAGGTCGTCGATGCTGTTGCTCGAGAGCTCCTGGGCCACGCGCAGCATATCGTCGGATTTGAAGACCTTGGAGGGATTCAGCTCGTGCTTGCGCAGGTCCTTTTCGAGCAGTTCCCGTCCCAGGAGCATGCTCCTGCGGCGCTCCTCGGTCTTGACCCAGGCCTTGATGCGCGCCTTGGCCTTCGAGGTCTTGACGAACTTGAGCCAGTCACGCGATGGCGTATGGCCGGTCTGCGTGATGATCTCGATGCGGTCGCCGTTCCGGAGAACGTACTTGAGCGGGACGATCTTGCCGTTGATCTTCGCGCCCACGCACTGGTGGCCGATATCGGTGTGCACGGCGTAAGCGAAGTCGACGGGCGTGGATCCCTGGGGCAGTTCCCGGATGTCGCCGCGGGGCGTGAACACGTAGACCACGTCCGGGAAGAGATCTCCCTTCACGGTCTCCATGAACTCCTTGGCGTCCGTCAGGTCCTGCTGCCATTCCACGAGCTGCCGGAGCCAGGCGAACTGCTGCTCCTCGCGCTGCGACACTGCGGAACGCTCCTTGTACCGCCAGTGCGCAGCAATGCCTTCCTCGGCGATCCGATGCATTTCCTCGGTGCGGATCTGGAATTCCACGCGCTCGCCCTTGGGGCCGATCACGGTCGTATGCAGCGACTGGTAGAGGTTCGATTTGGGAACGCCGATGAAGTCCTTGAACCTTCCGGGCACGGGCGTCCAGAGCGAATGGATCAGCCCCAGGATGGCGTAACAGTTCACCTTGGTGTCCGTGATGATGCGGACGGCGATGAGATCGTAGACGTCCTCGAACGATATTCCCTGTTTCTTGATCTTCTGCCAGATGCTGAAGAAGTGCTTGGGCCTTCCTTTGACGTCGCCCTTGTATCCGTGCTCGGCCAGCTGGCGCTTCATGATCTCGATCAGCTCGTCGATGTAGGCCTGCCGCTCGACCTTCTTCTGCGCCACCTTGTGCGCGATATCCTGGTAGTCCTCGGTGTGGAGGTACATGAAGGAGATGTCTTCGAGCTCGGTCTTGATCTTCTGCATGCCGAGGCGGTTGGCGAGGGGCGCGTAGATGTCCATGGTCTCCTGCGCCACCTTCTTCTGTTTCTCCGGCGGCAGGAAGGCCAGGGTCCGCATGTTGTGCAGCCGGTCCGCCAGCTTGATCAGGATGACCCGGATGTCGTTGGCCATGGCCACGATCATCTTGCGGAAGTTCTGGGCCTCCCGTTCCACGCGACTCTGGAGCTCCATGCGCGACAGTTTGGTCATGCCGTCCACGAGCTTGGCCACTTCGTCGCCGAAGAGCTCTTTCACCTCTTCGAGCGTCGAGGACGTGTCCTCGATGGTATCGTGCAGGATGGCGGCGGTAACGGTCTGGGCGTCGAGCCGGAGATCCGCCAGGATCTTAGCTACTTCCAGGGGATGGACCATGTAAGACTCGCCGGAAAGGCGCATCTGTCCCTGGTGCGCCTTGGCGGAAAAAATGTAGGCGCGGCGGACCAGGTCAACGTCCGCTTCCGCGTTCGTCGTCTGGAGACGGTCAACGATGTCTTCGAGTCGTACGGTGGCCATACGTATGTGGTGCTTAGTTCTTTTCCACTTTCACGTCCTTGATCTCCAGCTGGATGCAAACCGAGCCGTTCCAGGCATTGATCTTCGGCGTAAAGACCGCGGCGATGCGGCAGCCGTTCCGGAGCATCTCGCCCATGGATTCTGCCTTGCCGTAGGCGATGGCGTCAAGGGAGATACCGTTCTGGCGCAGCCGCATCTTAAGGTGCCGGTTCCCGTTGCCCACGCTTCGCAGGGACTGGACCTCGAGGTGCTTGGCGCCGAACCGGGGCTCGGGATTGCCCAGTCCGAAAGGTTCCATGCGCTCGAGATCGCGAAGGAGATCGAGTGTCAAATCGCTGAAGGTTACCGGCACATCGACGGTCAGCTTGCGCACGAATCCCTCCGCATCCAGCGAATCGAGTACGGCATCGCTCAGGCAGCCGCGGAGCTCGGAGATGCGGTCTTCGGCAACGGTGAGGCCGGCGGCATATTTGTGTCCGCCAAAGCCCTTGAGGAGCGCGGAGCAGCGGGACAGGCCGCCATAGAGATCGAAGCCCGGGATGCTCCTGGCCGATCCCTTTCCCACGCCGTCCTTGAGCGAAATGAGCGCCGTCGGCCGGTAGAACTCGTCGACAATGCGCGACGCCACGATCCCGATGACGCCGGGATGCCAGGATTCCGATGCGAGGACAAAAGCTCCCGTGCCCCGCAAGTTCGCCTGCAGGCAGAGCTCGCGCGCCTCGGTCCAGATCTCCTCTTCCATGGCCTGCCGCTGGCGGTTCACCTCGTCCAGCGATTCGGCCAGCCTGCGTGCCTCATCGAGGTCGCTCGTGGTCAGGAGTTGAAAGGCCGTATCCGCCCGGTCGAGCCTGCCGCTGGCGTTGATCCGGGGAGCAAGTCCGAAACCCACCGTGCCGGCCGTGACGCGCCTGCCGACGAGGTTTGCCACTTCCTTGAGCGCAACAATGCCCGGTCTGAGGCCGGGACCGTCGGAGGAGAGGCGTTCAAGCCCCTGTTTCACCAGAACGCGGTTCTCGCCGGTCAACCTGCCCATATCGGCAACCGTGCCGAGGGTCACCAGATCCAGGTACTGGGAAATCCGGGGATCCGCCGGATCCGCGCCAAGGAGCGCCTGCGCCAGTTTGAATGCAACACCGGCTCCGGTCAGGTTTCGGAGGTCCTCCTGCGTTGACGCGGGCAGGTCCGGGGACAGGCATGCAGGATGCAATACGCTGAATGCGGCGGGAAGGCCGGCGCAGGCCGGACCGCCGCTCCCCTTGATCAACGCCGACTCGTGATGATCGGTGATGATGAGATCCAGTCCGAGGTTCCGCGCCGCTGTCGCCTCATCGACCGCCGTTATGCCGCAGTCGACAGTGATGACGAGCCGGACCCCCGAACGGGCGAGTGAACCCAGGGCGGTTTTGTTCAGGCCGTAACCTTCGGTGATGCGGTCGGGGATATAGGAGCGCACCGAAGCGCCTAGTTCCCGGAGCGTGTGATAGAGGATGGCTGATCCGGTCACGCCGTCCACGTCGTAATCGCCGTAGATGACGATCTGTTCTCGGCTGTTGATTGCGTCCCGGATGCGACTGACGGAGGCTTCCATGCCGGTGAAGACCAGCGGCGAGGTGAGAGAAGAACGGTCGGGGAAAAGAAAGGAGCGCGCGCCGGCGGCGGCAGATACACCGCGGCTCACCAGGAGGCGCGCTATGAGCGGATGAATGCTCGCCTCCTCGGCAAGACGGGAAGCGGAATCTGCATCATGGTCGGCAAGGATCCACTTCATCGCACCGTCCCGGCGGAATTATGACTTGTTCTCAGGCTTGTTGGAATCCTTGTTCGATTCGTCGTTCATTCCCTTCTTGAAGCCCTTGATCGCCTTTCCCAGACCCTCGCCCAGTTGCGGCAGGCGGTTCGCTCCAAAGATGATCAGGACAATGATGAGGATGACGATCAGTTCCGGCATTCCGAGTCCGAACATACAGCCTCCTTGAATTCTTCCGGCGTGTTGATATTTTTGAACACCCGCATCTGCGGGTCGTAATGGACAATCTCGGTTTCCGAAAGGTAACGTACCCTGCAGGCTTCGAGAAGCCGGGTGATGCGAAGTTCGTCCTGCTCGATGCTCTTCCCGATCAGCGGCAGCAGCCTGCGGTGGTAGATCGCATGAAGCGGCTCTGCAAGGCCGCCGGGCCGCGGAACCACGGCGTCGAAATTTCCGGCGCTCTCTAGCATATAGGCGATCAGCCGCTTGTTCGGAAACGGCATGTCGCAGGCGGTCACGAAACACCGGTCCGTCCGCGCATGGAGCAGCGCGGTGTAGATTCCCGTGAGCGGTCCGCGCACGGTCAGCGCATCGGTCACCATGCGCACGGGATACCGGGCATAGCGTTCCGGCGAATTGGTCACCACCAGGGTTTCATCGAACTGCGCCAGGAACACCTGAAGGATATGCTCGATCAACGGCCGTCCTGAGAGTTCCAGGAACGCCTTGTCCGTACCCATGCGCTTGTTCTCGCCGCCGGCGAGTATTACGCCCGTCATAGGTAAAAGTACAGTATTTGCCGGGAGGTGTCAACATGGAAGTGCCTTTTCTGTGCGGAAAATCATGCATTTCCCGCGCAAAGCTCGCGAAATCGGCGACGGCAACGTCCGAAATCAGGAAAGCTCAAATTGGAACTTTACGTTGACAGGACTGCCGTGAATCGTTATAGTCCGGTCATGCGCTGGACAGCAGTCATTCTGCTCATCACGGTTTTTTGCGGCCTGCTCGTGCCCCCTGCGATCGGCATGGTCCTGGCGGCGGGCGGCGTGACTTCGCTCGGGATGATCGATGTGTGTCATTCCTCGACGCCGGCACTCACCGCGGGCGGCGAGATGCCCTTCCTGGGCGAATGCGTCTGCGCGC
The DNA here is from genome assembly GCA_021814615.1 of Nitrospirota bacterium. Taxonomy (GTDB): domain Bacteria; phylum Nitrospirota; class UBA9217; order UBA9217; family UBA9217; genus JAKAHZ01. The sequence continues at coordinate 4,818 of JAKAHZ010000034.1, forward strand.
CGGCTCCAGTTGCAGCCACTGCAGTTGTCCATGCATCCCCTCTTCTTTTTTCTGCTGTTCTTCACCTCCCGCAGGACGAGCGTCCTCCAAAAGCGTAGCTCCCCCTGTTCCGAAACCGTTTGAGCCCTGACTGATGCACCTGTGGTGCGTCCTGACCCTGCTTCTCGCGAACGCATGTTTTCATGCGTTTTCCCTTAACCTGGGCTCCGCTTCGGAATCATCGACTCAATCCCTCTGTGTTGATGCGATATTCAGGAGCGGAGCCAATTTTTGCCTTTATCGGCGAAATACCATTGGAGGATACGAATCTATGGATACCAAGGAACTCTTTCAGAATGAGATATCGAGGAGAAGGCTTCTGATCAATGCCGGCGCAGCAGCGGTGGGCGCAGCCGGCTTCTGGGCCCTGACGTCCTCGAAACTGGGCCTCGTCAATACCGCCGAAGCCAAGGAAGGGCCTACGGAAAAATGGCCCTGGCCCTACGTGAAGCTCGATCCCGACAAGACTGCCGAGATCGCTTACAATGAGTGGTATCGCGTGTTCTGCGGCGCCGCAGTCATCAACGCCGTATTCAGCCAGCTCCGGGAGAAGGTCGGCGAACCCTACAAATCCTTCCCCGTCGATGCCTTCGTGTTCCTCGAAGGCGGCATGGCTGGCTGGGGCACGGTCTGCGGATCAAACGCCGGGGCCAACATCGTGAGCAACGTGATCATCGGCCCGCGCATCGCCGGGCCGGACTGCGAACACGGCCATACCGTCGGTTCGGACATGATGGACTGGTATGCCAACACGGCCCTGCCCACCTACCAGCCGAAGGAGCCGAAGCAGAAGACCGCGATCATCCAGACGACGAGCAACTCGCCGCTCTGTCACATCTCCGTCGGCAAATGGATGCAGAAGTCGGGCTTCTCGCTCGGCAGCGCAGAGCGAAAGGACCGCTGCGCCCGCGTGGCCGCCAGCGTGACGCACAAACTGGTGCTGGACCTGAACGACTGGAAGGACGGCAAGTTCAAACCTAAATCCACCTGGAAGCCCGGAGGGACCGTCGGCATCACGGGCCAGCAGAACTGTACCGAGTGCCACGGGGACAAGGTCCCGACGCCGCCGATGGCGAAGAAATAGCTATTCCGGCCGGCAGGGGCTTTCGCGGCCCCTGCCGGGTATCACACAAATCACTCACAATTCGAAAACCACACTACGTTAAGGGGAGGAAGATCTTCATGAAAAGGAATATTCTTGCAGCATGCTTTATCCTCATGGCCTTGATCGCCGCAGGCTGCGGCAGTTCTTCGAGCAGTTCCACATCATCCACGCCGGTATATACGGTCGCCTATGTGCCCGGGACCGGCATGAATGCCCCGGTACAGGGAAAGACGACGTTCCAGCTCATGATCACGAAGCAGAGCGACGGCTCCGCCGCAACAGGACTGACGCCGACCGTATCGCTGCTCATGCATATGGAAAACGGCATGAATCACGCCACCCCCATCGACTCGGTCAAGGAGTCCATGGCCACGCCCGGTGCTTATGATTGCTCGGTCTATTATCTCATGGCATCGGGACCGGGTATGGGCACCTGGGAGATGAAGGTGACCGTCGCCGGTGAGACGACGACCTTCAACCCCGATGTCGCCATGGCCATGGGCACCGAGACGGTCAAGGCCACGCTTTACGGCCCTGATGACATTGTTTCCGGAATGTCGGGCACCTCCTACAACAAATACTATCTCTTCCGGGACGGCATGATCAGCGCCGCCATGCCTTCTCTCAAGCTGTTCATTTCCCACAGCGAGAGCTCGCTCATGGAATTCAAGTCTGCATCCGCCGGTTCTGTCATGAGCAGCCCCACCGGCACGATCACGCAGATGAGCGTGGAGGCGTCCTCGGACGGCGGCACGACCTGGATCTCCGGTACGGACAATGCGAACGGCCACTGGTCAGTACCCGGCCTGACGGGCCTGGTTTCCGGTCAGTCGACGACGATCCTCGTCAAAATGTCCGTGAATAGCCAGGACAAGACCACGGATGGAAAGACGCCGTCGGGAACGAACGAGTACGCGTCCTTCTCGGTCACGCCGCAATAGGCATGCCGGCGGTCATGCGAAGAACGATGGCGGCGGTCCTCATTGCGGGGATCGTCGCCTTGCTCCCCCTGCCTGCCTGGGCCGGTTCCTGCTGCGGCGGCGGATCGGCTGCGGGTCTCGTGCTGCCGAAATTCGCCCAGTCCATGATCGACATGTCTTTTGATGTGGAGAGATATAACGGTTTCTGGAACCAGGACGGCGATTACCTGCATGACCCTCCCGGCACGGACCTCAGGCAGTACCGGTTGAACCTGGGCTATGCCCAGCGGCTGGCTAAACGCTGGCAGGCAACGGCGTCGGTCCCCTACATCTGGAACGACACGACCTACTCCGGCCTCTCATCGCGCACTTCGGGGATCGGCGATATGGCGCTCGGCGTCTGGTACGAGGCTTTCGACGCTACGGTTTGCCGGCTGGGCTGGGACGATCTGTCTTTCCGCGATCTCGCGCCCGCAGCAACCTTCGGGCTCGCACTCACCGTCCCCACGGGAATCTCGCCCTACGACAACGTGAACAGCAGTTTCGACATCACCGGCAGGGGGTTCTACCGGCTCGATGCCAATATGCTGCTCGACAAGACCATCATCCCTTTCGGCGTCTCGTTTCTCATGAGCTACGGCAAGGCCTTCGAGCGGCCTGTGGACCGTGAATACGGTCAGTACGTGCAGCCCTACCGGAAGCAGCTCGGCGACCGTGCGACGGGCTCTCTTGCCGTGAGCTATATCCAGTATCTCGATATCGGATCGTCCCGGAGGATCCTCACCTATACGGCGGCGTTCTCGGAGGTTTGGGAGGGAGAAAGCAGGATCAACGGATCGGCGGACCCGACCAGCGGATTTCGCAAGAGCTCGGTGACAGGGACGTTCGCCTTCTCGACCCTCGACCGGTGCTGGACCGTCAAGGCGAGCTGGAATCATTCTATCACAAGCGACGGGTGGGGCAGCAATTTCCCCCTTTCGGATATCTATTCGCTGGGAGTGAGCCGTGCCTTTGAATAGGATCTTCCTGCTTCTTCTCGTGATCCTCGCGCCCGCATGCGGCAACATGCGTGACGATCTCTTCCCGTCCGGCGCGGACAGGCGCCCGGCGGTCCAGGAGGGAACGATCGGCCCGGAAGTCGGACAGCAGGCGCCGGATTTCACGATTTCCGACAGCTTGGGGAATACTGTCACCCTTTCCGAAACTGCTCCGCAGTTCAGGGCAGTGGTGCTCTACTTCACCATGTGGTGCCCCATCTGCGACAGCCACATGAGCCACATGCGGGATTCCATCATCCCCCTGTATCCGGACGTCCGGTTCTTCGCCGTGGATTATGTTTCCGGTTCCGTTGCGGCGGCGCGCGACGCCCAGATCTCGAACGGCTACGGCGGGTCCCCCTTCACCGTCCTTGCGGACACGCAGCAAACGGTTCTCGGGACCTTTCACGCAACCATGGGCACGACGGTCGTCATCGACCGGACGGGCATCCTGCGAATGAACGAGGATTTCAAGGATGGTACCCGGCTGACCCAGGTGCTCGACGCCCTGCCATAAGAGCGGCCTGCGTCAGGCTTCCCTTGCCCCCTATTCCTGTTGACACCGGCCCGTGCAGTCATTACCATGCTGCAGAGGAACCATTGTCCTGCAATGATCGAAAATCTTCTCATTACGATCAGGAAACGAACGATTGCGCTGATCGCGCTCGCACTGTCACTGTTCCTCTTTGTGAGCGCCTGCTCTCGCCAGCCCCGCTATCCGGCTCCGCCGGTCAGGGACGGCAAGGTGGTCATCGCGGTAAGCGATCTTGCCCCGGAAACGCCGCGGTTCTATACCTACGAATTCAAGAACAAGCCCATCAGCTTTTTCGTCATCAAGATGAACGGCGGCGTGGTCTCTTACCTCGATGCCTGCGTCACCTGCTATCCCCGGAAACTGGGCTATGCGCATGAGAACGGGCGCATGGCGTGCCGGACCTGCAATATTCAGTTCTCGATCTACAAACTGGACAAGGGTATCGGGGGATGCTATCCGATCAAGCTGAACGGGCAGACGGCAGGGAGCGCCTATGAGATCCCCACTGCGCTGCTCGAAGCGGAGGCGGGCAAGTTCTGAGGGTTAGATAAACCGGCACATGCGCGGCTGGGCTCCCAGGCGGTAAAGAAGGTTCGCCATGATGCAGAAGCCCGTGAAAGCGAAGGTGATCGTGGCCGTGCCGACGAAGCCCGTAAAGAAGAGCCAGCCGGGATGAACGAACCGCGCCAGCATCGAGGAAATGGAAAGGTTGACGCCCACGAAGATGTAGATGAAACGCTCCAGATACCACTCATCGGTCTGCATGAAATACAGGCGAGACCACTGACCTTTGTTCACCGTTCGTTCCGCCGGCACCAACGGCTGCGCGCCGAGCCAGTAGAGCACGTTTCCCACCACGCAAAATCCCGTGAGCGCCACGAGGATGGAGCAGAGCCCCACGAAGAGGATCGAGAACGCCCAATTGGGATGATGGGTCCAGGTGAGGATTGAGCTGCCCAGCACATCGATGCCCGCGATCAGCCAGACCATCCGCTCCACATACCACCAGTTGGTCTTGACGAGGAACACTCCGCCCCGATTCTTCATGATGTCGCCTCCGCTGGAATGTGTCCTTCCCCTGCGTACAAGTATAGCAAAGCTGTCAAGGGGGAAACGCGAGAAGCAGCGTCGGACAGGGCCTGAACGGAGTCGCTTACTCGTACCGCAGCGCCTGGATGGGATCCTGGAGAGAGGCTTTTCTGGCGGGATAGACGCCGAAGAAGATGCCCACGGCCATGGAGAACGAGAACGCCATGACGATGGACCAGACCGAAACGCTGGTGGGCAGGACCGTTACGAACAGGGGAATGACCAGGGCCAATCCCACGCCGAGCAGGATGCCGATGATGCCTCCCACGCCGGAAAGCGTGACCGCTTCGATCATGAACTGGGCCATGATGTCGCTGTTCCGTGCGCCGATGGCTTTCCGGATGCCGATCTCCCGCGTCCGCTCCCGCACGGACACCAGCATGATGTTCATGATGCCGATGCCGCCCACGACGAGCGAAATGCCGGCGATCCCGCCCAGAACGGCGGTCAAGACGCCCAGGATGGTGTTCATCGTCGAGAGCATGGCGCCCTGGGTCTGTATCGTGAAGTCCTCCTTGTGCGCGTGACGCCGGATCAGGATGTCCTTGATCTGGCCGATGGCTCGGTCCACGTCCTCGGCCCGCGGCGTGGAGGCCAGGATCTCGAAGAGGGAGTCGGTGTCGAACAATTCCTGGCCGCTCGTCACGGGGATGAAGATCACGTCGTCCACGTCCCATCCCAGGCTCGTCCCCTTCTTCTGCATCACGCCCACGACGCGGTACCTCGCGTCGGAAAGCATCACCACCTGCCCCAGCGCGTTCTGATCGCCGAAGAGCTCCTCCTTGACCTTGGTCCCGAGAACGACGACCTTCGCTTTCGAGTCCACGTCGCCCTGGGTGACGTAGCTGCCGATATCGACGAAGAGGTTCCTCACCCGCTGGAATTCCGGCGTCGTGCCGATCACCATGCTGTCGCGGCCGAGGTTCCTGAACTTGATCCTCCCCGTTCCCATCACGATCGGCACCGCGTCGGTCAACAGCCAGGCGCGCCGCCGAATCGCAAGCGAGTCGTCGTAGGTCAGTTTCCGGACCGTGCCTGCCGAGGGCGGATGGAATCCGCCGCTTGTGGAGGTCTTGCCGGGCGTGATGATCAGAAGGTTCGTTCCCAGACCCGTCAGCTCCTTGGTGATATACACCCGCGCGCCTTCGCCGATGGAAACGAGCAGGATAACGGCAAGAACGCCGATAATCACGCCCAGCATGGTGAGGCCAGAGCGCATCTTGTTCGAAAGAATTGCTTCGATGGAAACTTTGAAGATCTCGATGAAATTCATGCGTTGCCCCGGTCGTCGACGATTTTACCGTCCTTGAGCATGATCACTCTGCCGCACCGGGCCGCCACGTTCTGGTCATGCGTCACAATCACGATGGTGACTCCGCGCTTGTTCAGGTCGGTCAGGATGTTCAGGATCTCGGCTCCTGAACGGCTGTCCAGGTTTCCCGTGGGCTCGTCCGCCAGGAGCAGCGGCGGATCGTTCACCAGCGCGCGGGCAATGGCAACGCGCTGCTGCTGCCCTCCGGAGAGTTCCGTGGGCTTGTGGTGCATCCGGTCCGCCAGGCCGACCTGGCGGAGCACGGGCACGGCCCGTTCAGTCCGTTTCCGCGCGGGAATACCGCTGTAGATCAGTGGCATCTCGACGTTCTTGAGCGCGGAATAGCGCGGCAGCAGGTTGAAGGACTGGAACACGAAGCCGATCTTGGCGTTCCGGACATGGGCAAGTTCGTCGTCGTCGAGCGCGCTGATCTCGCGGGTCTCGAAGGAATAGCGGCCGCTCGTCGGCCGGTCGAGGCATCCCAGGATGTTCATGAGCGTGGACTTGCCCGAGCCCGAGGGGCCCATGATGGCTATCAATTGGCCCTGCCCGATGCTCAGGGACACACCGGAGAGCACCTCGATATCCACATCGCCCATGTGGTAGGTTTTGGTGATGTCATGCAATTCGATCATGATGCACATTCGCCTCGGTGCCGATCGGCGCTTCGGTTGCCGGAGAGAACTACTGTTCGATCGTAACCTTCACGCCGCTCTTGAGACCCGTTGCTTCGGGCGTGGTGATGATCACGTCGCCGGGGGAAACGCCCTTCCTGATCTCCGTCGCGATCCAGTTGCTTTCGCCCACTTCGACCGGGGCCAGCCGAGCCTCGCCGACGCTGCCGGGCCGCGCGTCCGGAGGCTGCACGTGATAGATCTGTTTCTTCCCTTCGCGTTCCACGACCGCCTGCGACGGCACCGCGATCACGTTCTCCAGCGTCGTGATCTGGATCTCGATGTCCGCCGACATGCCCGGTTTCAGCCGATCATCCCGCTTGCTGAAATAGATCCAGACGTCGGCGGTGCGCGTCTCCAATTTTCCACCGCTCACAATGGGCGAGATGCGCCGCACCTCGCCGCTGAATTTCTCACCGGGAAAGGCATCGACGGTGATCGAAACCGGCAGCCCGACGCGAAGACGTCCCACGTCAACTTCGTCGATGGTGGCGAGGACGTAGATCCGCTCCGGATCGACAATGGTCACGATCTGTTTTCCCGGCAGCAGCAGTTCGCCGACCTCCGTGTATTTCTTCGATACGACCCCGGTGAAGGGGGCGCGGATCACCGAATACTCCTGCCGGACCGATACGTCGGCTCGGGCGGCCTGGTACTGGGAGAGGGCAACCTCGGCTGCCCGACGCGCCGCATCCAGGTCCTGCTGGGCGATCATGCCCTGATTAAACAGTTCTTCAGACCGTTTCAGGTTCTTCTGCGTTTCCTCGGATGTCGCCATTGCCTGGCTGAGCGCGCTCTCGCTCTGAACAGCCTCTTCGGTCAGATCGAGCCGGGCGATCAATTCGCCGGTGCGGACGCGGTCCCCTTCCTTCACGGGAAGCTGAACGACCCGACCGGTCCGCTGGGCGGATAGCGTTACCTCCTGCTCCGATTTAATCGTTGAGGTCGTCGTCGCGTTCACGATGACGCGCAGCTCACCCGGTTTCGCGACAACCACGCGGACCGGTATCGGTTTCCTGCGAAGCGCTCCGACGGTCGGGACGGCGAGAACGGCAATGACGGCGAGGATGATCAGAATTTTCTTGTTGGTTATCACTTTGAACATGCACGCTCTCCGTCAGCTCTCGTCGAGTTCCCATCCGAGCTCGTTCTTGATATTCCGGATGAACTTCTTCTTGACCTCTTTCAGTTTCTCGTGCACAACGATCTCCTGGAGCGTTGAAAAGGGGCCGCTTACATGGCCTTCCATGTCGTAAGTCACCTCGGTGATATCATCGGCGATCTTTTTCACGAATACATCGCCGCTCATGCGAATGTGGTCGCCCTGCCCCACCCAGGAAAGCTGTTCCTGTTCCTTATATACCGTGGTGTGGGTTTTCATTTCCACGGTCTTCGAAAAGGGACCGAAGGTGACCCTGATCTTCCAGATCGAATCGACATCGTCCAGGATGGTTACACCGAGGCAGCCGGGGAACAGACATCCGACCTCTCTCCTGTCCGACATGAAGGACCAGACCGCCTTGATCGGCAGCTGGACGCGGAATACCGACACTACCTTGGGCATGATTCACCTCGTCTTTTCAGACATCGTGACGCATCGCGAAAACTCAGTCCTTCGTCACGGCCCCCATCTCCCGTTCCAGCTTGGCCACTGCCAACTGGTAATCATACTGGGCCTGCACATGGTCTGTTTCAGCTTTGAGTGCGGCAACCTCTGCGTCGGTCACTTCAATGGACGGCCCCACGCCCGCACGGTAGCGCCCTTGGGCCAGAGACAAATTCTCCTGAGCCGTTTTGAGAGACGATTCTGTCACCCCGACGCGCGCGGCAGCGCTTTCAAGGTCGGCATAGGCCTGGTTGACCTCAAGCAGGACCGCCTGTCGAAGAACATCTCGCTGCGCCTCTGCGGTAAGGAGGTTCGCCTTGGCCTCGCTCACCCGCCCTTCGGTCACCCGTCCCTCGAAGAGCGGCACGGTCAGCGTGATCCCTGCGTTCCAGCTATCGCCCACGTCTCCCTTAAACGGGCCCATTTCGGCCGTGCCGTTCGCCCAGGTATAGGAACCGTTGGCGGACAACGTGGGCCAGTAACCGGACCGCTCCGCGGTTACGCGGGAGCGGGTCATTTCAACGTCCGATTCGGCCTTCAACAGTTCCGGCCGGTTCCGCAAAGCTTCGGCTTCCGTGAATGACAGCGACGGCATCGTAACGAGCTGGAATTCCCGCTCCTCGACCGTAACGGTCCTTCCCGGCTCCGTGCCCATGGCCTGATTCAGCGTGATGGCGCTGACCCGTACGCGATTCTGCGCGGTAATGATCCCCAAGCGAGAGCTGTTCACGTCCACTTCCGCACGCGTCACGTCAAAACGCGGTTTCGATCCGGCCCTGAAAAAGGCTTCGGCCTGGAGCAGATGGACCTCGCTCTGGTCCAGGGTCTTCTGAGCGACGATCAGGAGCCGCTGGGACTGGAGAAGAGCGTAATAGGCCTGTTTCACGTTCAGAACGACTTCCTGGATCGTGCGGGTCCGTTCCTGTTCCGCCGATTGCCGGCCCGCTTTGGCGGCATCCCGGTTTCCGCCGGTCCTGCCGAAATCGTAAAGCACCTGATTTGCCTGAATCGTGGTGGCATACATTTTCGTAACGCTGTCGCCGAATGCACCGAGGGAATGATTTTCCGAGTATCCCGTCGATGCCTGAACCTGGGGATAATAAGCCGATCCGGACTGAAGGAGCCGCCCTTCAGCTGCTGCGACGTTGCCGTCAGCTGCACGCAGGTTCGGATGGTTCTTCATCGCGATCTCAACGCACTGACGCAAGGTTAGACGCTCTTCCCCACCGGCGGGCAGCGCGGTCAGAATGCCTACTGCGATAAGCATGGCGGCCGGCAGGTTCATGGCGCCGTCCTCCTTCTGGTTTTCCTGACCGCTGCCGCCGGAACTGCGCGCCGTGGTGCGCCGGGGGCTTTTTCCCGCTCGAGAATGGCGTGCAACCTCTCCAGCACCGCAAGAAGGCTGCTGCGTTCTCCTTCCCGGAGATGCAGGAAGATGCGGCGCAGCTCGGCCTTGACCTGGTTGTCGACGGAGTCGAGCTTCTTCCGTCCCTTGGCGGTCTGGGCGAGCCTGATGATGCGCCGGTCCTTGGGGTCCGCAATTCGTTCGAGCATGCCGCCATGGACGAGGCCGCTGACGAGCGATGTGGCCGACGCCGGGGTGATCGAGAAGAACCGTGCAACGTCCTTCATGTTCACCGGTCCCTCGTCGCCGATGAATTTCATGGTCATGAACTGCAGCAGGGAAAAAGCAGATATGAGTCGGGATTCCTGCATATGCTTGTGCAGGGAGCGGTGGGTCATGAAGAAGAGATTGATCAGCTTTTGCGTGGCGTCCATGGCAATCAGTTCGAAAGCTAAATAGTTTGATTATCTTACTATATCATCGCGATGGCGATCTGTCAACGTTTACGTCGCGACCTGTTGTAATTTCCTCCATTCCCGGGTATAAGGTTGCCATGCGATCGAATATGAACGCCGTTGACCGGCTCTCCCTCGCATTCACCGTCGGGCTGGCGCTTCTTGTCATGCTCTTCCGGGGTTCTCTCCCTCATGCGGGTTGGCTCCTGCTCCGGTATGGACTCCTTGCGGCGGCTCTGGCAGCGGCTTCGGTTCCTGCGGGGCGCGGGCAATCACGAACTTCCTCCTGGCTCCATGCGCTCCTCCCCGTCGCGGTCGTGCCGGTCATTTTCGACAGTCTCGGCGATCTGATTCCCTGGATTCACGCGCGGCGGTACGACGACCTCCTGATCGCCGCCGACCGCCTTCTCTTCTTCGGCCGTCATCCCACAGTGCTTCTGGAAGGCATCATCAGTCCGCCGCTCACCGCGGCGCTCCAGATCGCCTATGTCAGCTATTATGGCATGGCTGTTGCTCTCGGCATTGTGCTCCTGGCGAAGAATCGCAGGCGGGAGTTCGACGAGGCGGTCTTCGGCATCGTTCTGTGCTTTTACCTTTCCTATATCGGGTACCTGCTCGTTCCGGCGGTGGGACCCCGCTATACCCTGGCAGGCTTACAGACCGCCGATCTTGCCGCAGCTTCATGGGTCAGCGCAATCAGGAACGCGCTCGACGGTCTCGAAAACACCAAGACCGATGCCTTTCCGAGTGGACATACCGCAGTTGCCGTGATGACGCTCTATTATGCGGTGAAATTCCGCGAGAAGGGATTAACGGCGCTGCTCATTCCCTGTGTTGCCGGGCTGGTGTTCTCCACGGTCTACCTTCGATATCATTATGTTATCGATGTGCTGGCAGGCGCGGCGTTGACGGGATTGACCGTATGGATTGCTCCCCGGGCAAAGCGATGGTTCTCAGCCCATTAAGCGGAGCACTCTTCCTACTGAGCGGCCCGTGAGAGCAGCTCCATAGCGCCGCCCGAAACGAGGGGAATCACGAAATTATCGTTCACCGGCAGCGGCAGCAGCTCGACGCCGGCTGCAATCAGGGCGCCCGCCACGATCAGGTGCCAGGGAAGATGTATGCCCGCGGCGGACAGCAGGAATCCGGCCGTTGTTGCCGACACCGCGAAGGCAATCGTGCCCTCAAGACTCTTTGCTCCCGCGATCCTGGTCCTGCCGTACCGTTCACCGATAGTGGTAGCAGCCACATCTCCCACGGCGAGAAAGCAGACCGCAGCCGTGGCGATCTCTGTGCGGTAGAACAGCAGGCTTAAGCCAATGCCCAGAACGTAGGGCGCCGTTCCCGTCAGCTTGGACGCCTCGTTCTGGCGAAGGAAACTCGAAAAATGGGTGTAGAGAAAATGGTTGAATGCGGGAACCTTGAGGCGCGTGATATCGATGGCCAGCACCAGCCCTGCCAGGATCGTGTAGGTCCAGAGCGCCCGCTCCCTGCCGAGCAGGTAGTAGAGCGACAGGAGACCCAGCCCGCCGAGGAGATGATAGAGTTTTCTGCCGATATGTTTCATGGAATGCCGAGCTACAGCCTTTTCTCGTAGATCCGGTACTTCTTGTAGAGCCGCCCGCCCATCAATTCGCAGCCGCGCTGCATCAGGATGTTGTCCTCAAGGATCCACGACATTTCCGCCCGTTTATATCCTTTCCGAATCGCAGCCCGGAAGGACTCAAGATACAGGAGCCCCTCGATGCCTTTCTTCCGGTATTGCTCCTTCACCCCCATGGTAAGGACTCGGATGTCCCCGATCTTCCGCGAATACCACAGGAACTTCAGGATGCCCACGGGACCCAGCTTGCCATTCACCCTGCAGAGCACCTGGTTGTAGTCCGGAACCGCCATGAAGAACGCGGCAGGCATGCCGTCAACCTCCGCCATGATGAGCAACTCCGGATCGATGAGCGGTTTGAGCCGGTCGGCCATGGACTCTATCTCGTCATCGGTCATGGGAACGAATCCCCAGTTGCGGCTCCAGGCAGAGTTGTAGATGTCCTTGACCATATCCAGCTCCCGCCGGAACTGTTTCATGTTCGCCGGCCGCACGGTCAGTCCGGGGACCCTGGTCCGGACGCCTGCGGCGAGTTTTTCGAGCCGGCCGGCCGCCGCAACATCCCTGATGACCGAGAGGTACGCAAACAGGTCCTTGGATTTGGTCAAGCCGCATCGATCCATGTACTCGAGATAGTAGGGCGGCGTATAGGGCATCATGATCATGGGAGGCGAATCGTATCCTTCCAGGAGGAATCCGCATTCGTCATTCGTCGACGGATTCATGGGGCCCCGCATGACTTCGATCTGCCGCTCCCGGAGCCAGTTGCCCGCCGCATTCATCAGTTCCCCGGCAGCGTCCGCATCAGGGATACATTCGAAAAAACCGAAAAACCCGGCTTGTTCGTTGTGGAAGTTGATGTGGTTCCGGTCGATGATCGCGGCGACACGGCCGATCGGGCGGCCCTTCGCCCGCGCGAGGAAATACGCTGCTTCTGCATGACGGAAGAACGGGTTCTTCGGGCCCAGAACGAATTGCATTTCGCTCACGAGCGGCGGGACCCACTTCCGGTTGTCACGGTAGACCGACCAGGGCAGGCGGATGAACTCGTCCATTCCCTTTGCGTCCGAAACGAGTTCAACAGGCATGCAGCGATTCCTTCAGGATTCCGAGCTTCTTGCCGGCGCGCTCCAGGATTACCAGTACCCTGTCGAGCATCTCCTCGGTGTGCGTCGCCATGTAGCTGGTGCGGATGAGACACCGCCCGGCCTGGGTCGCCGGCGGAACGACGGGATTCACGAACACGCCCTCTTCGCTCAGGATCTTCCACATCATGAAGGCGCGATCCATCTCCCCCATGAGCAGCGGGATGATTGGCGTTTCCGAAACACCGGTGTCGTATCCCATGCTCCGGAAAGCCTGGAGCATTTTCCGGGTGTTCCGCCAGAGCTGCTCCCTTCGCTCCGGTTCCCGGTCAATGATATCGAGGGCCGCAATGACCGATGCCACCGAGGCGGGCGGCGGGCTGGCGGAAAAAATGAGCGGCCGGGAGGTGTGCTTCATGAAATGGATCACGTCCTCCTCGGCGGCAACGAACCCTCCGATGGAGGCCATGGATTTGCTGTACGTGCCCATGATGATATCCACGTCGTCTTCCAGGCCGAAATGTTCCGCCGTGCCGCGGCCGGATTTCCCCAGCACTCCGATGCCGTGGGCGTCGTCGACCATGATTCGCGCGCCGTACCGCTTCGCGATGCGCACGATCTCGGGAAGCGGCGCAATGTCTCCCTCCATGCTGTACACGCCGTCGACGACCACCAGCTTGCCGCGCGTGCCGCATTCCTGCAGGACCGTTTCGAGGCTGGCCATGTCGTTGTGCCGGAACTTTCGGACCTCGGCAAAGGAGAGACGGCAGGCGTCGATGATGCTTGCGTGATCCAGCTTGTCGATCACCACGACGTCATCCTTGCCGCACAGCGACGAGATGATGCCCAGGTTCGTCTGGTATCCCGTGGAAAAGGTGATCGCCGCCTCTTTTCGGAAGAAGCCGGCGAGCTTGGTCTCGAGTTCCACATGGAGATCCAGCGTCCCGTTCAGGAACCGGGAGCCTGCGCACCCGCTGCCGTATTTTCGGATGGCCTCCGTGGCCGCGGTCTTGACCTTGGGATGGCTGGTCAAGCCGAGATAGTTGTTCGACCCGAGCATGATCATCGGCCGGCCTTCGACCATGACCTCAGGGTCCTGTTCGGACTGCACCTCCCGGAAATAGGGATAGAATCCTGCCGCCATTACCTCACGCGCTGCGGTGTACTTCCTGCATTTATCGAATAGATCCATGCGAACCCCCCTTTGTGACAGAGTGTAGCACAGCGCAACGGTCTTTGCTGCCTTCCGGTTAACCGTCCTGGGACAGCCACCCCTGAGCCCGGTACCACGACCAGGTCATCGAAAGCCCCTGCTCCAGCGGGACCGGTAAAAAGGGTCCGAAATCCTTCTGCAGCGCGGCAAGATCGCAGGTCCAGTACCGCTGCGTCGCCTCGCGGACCTTCTGCCGGTTCAGGATCGTGGGACGTGAGCTGATCCTGCCGGCAAGTTCCGTGAAGCATGCCATGAGGTAGGCAAGGCTGGACGGCACGGTGATGGTGCGGGTTTTCACGGTTCCTGACCGTGCCAGCAGGTCGCGGAACTCCGCCTGTGAATAGGGCCGGTCTCCGGCAACGTGATAGATACTGCCGCTTGCCACCGGTCTTTCCGCAGCGCGGACCAGGACCTCAGCCAGGTCGGCGACATAGCACCAGCTTACCCAGCTCTCCTCCCTGCCGATTTTCGGCAGGAATCCCCTGGCTGCCCACCGGAAGATCTCGAACACATCGGTGTCCCGGGGGCCGTACACGGCGGAAGGCCGGAGAATGACCACGGGGAACCGGTCGCGGTAGCGGAGCGCTTCCTGTTCGGCAAAGAGTTTGCTTCTTCCGTAATCCGTGAGAGGACGGGGATCGTCCCCAGCGGTCACGCCGGAAAGTCCTTTCGCCGGCCCCGCGGCGGCAAGGCTCGAGACAAGGACCAGACGGCGCAGGTTTTTCCCCGATCTGGCGCAGGCTTCGAGGAGGTTTTTCGTTCCCTGTTGGTTCACTTCGTAATAGTCCCGGATCCGGATTGCTTTCGTAACTCCGGCTGCATGGATGACTATTGCCGCTTCCTGGACTGCGCTGTCCAGGGACCGGGCATCGGTGCAGTCTCCCTGCACGATGCGGACCGGCAGCCCGGCAAGCCATCGAAGGCGCCGGGGATGGCGCACGAGGCAGGTGACCGGGTAGCCCCCTTTGAGCAGCAGTTCGACGAGGTGGCTCCCCACGAATCCGGTGCCGCCGGTGACCAGAACAGGAGCGTGCGTATCAGGCATGGTCATGGTAATGGATGATCGGGTGTATCGGTACGGCCAGTGTAGCGGTGTGGAGGGGTTCTGTCAAGCAGGAGCGCGGGATCAATGATTGTTCCGCGCCGCGACGGGAAGTGAGCATATCCCCTGTTCGTCGCACCGCTCGCATTCCAGCTGGATCGTGCTGTGGGCGATCTTGAACCGGTCCGCGAGAAGCTGATGAATGGCGTTCAGCAGGCTCCTGCTATTGCTTACCGGCTGGTCGTCGATCACGACGTGAGAGCTGAGCGCGTAAACTCCCGAAGTGATGGTCCAGACATGAATATGGTACGCTTCCTTGACTCCTTTGATTTTGCCGATCTCGGCTGCAATGGTGGCGACATCCAGGTGGGAGGGGACGGATTCCAGCAGGATGTTGACCGATTCCCTCACCAGTCCGAAGGCTCCGATGATGATGCCGACGGCGATCAGGATGCTCAGGATCGGGTCGACCAGATACCAGCCGGTATAGGAGATCACGATGCCGCCGACGATGACGCCGACGGAAGAAATCGCGTCGCCGATGATATGCAGGAAAGCGCCGCGGATATTGAGGTTCGTATCGTGATGTTTGACCAGGAAAAGTGCGCCCAGAATGTTGGCGATCAGGCCAATGATTGCTACGACCAGCATCAGCTTCCCCGCAACGGGCTGGGGATGCAGGATGCGCTGGTAGGCTTCGAAGATGATATAGAGCGAGATCAGGACGAGCGTCGCGCCGTTCAGGAGGGCGGCAAGGATCTCCATGCGGTAGAAGCCGTAGGTCTTCTTCTCCGTCGCTGGCATTTCCGCGAATTTCATGGCGAAGAAGGATAATGCCAGCGCCATCGTGTCGGTGAACATGTGTCCGGCATCGGAGAGGAGCGCGAGGCTGTTCGACAGAATGCCTCCCACGATCTCCACGACCATCATGATGACCGTGATGGACAGGGCGATCAGGAGCCCCCGTTTCCCTCCCCCCAGTGCATGGCTGTGGCCGTGCGGCCCTCCTTCTGCGTGATCGTCTTCATGACTGTGGCCGTGACCGTCATGATGACCGGTTCCGTGGTCATGGTCGTGCTCCGATTCCTCGTGCGAATGTTCGCTCATTTCATCGTGCTCCTTCAGTCCAGAAACAAAGGTCCGGGACCGACGAGATAACCCCGAGTTCGGCGGCGTAGCCGTAATAGGTCAGAAGTCCCTTTTGCTCATCAGGCCCGAAATCATAGCTCAGGACTTTCCAATATCGTTCCAGGATATCGGCGGGAATGCCGAACTCAGCGGCGTGATCCCGGGCCAGTTCGTGTACGTGGGCAAGGCCATAGTCTTTTGATGCCTTGAGGATAGAATAAATCCTGGCAAGATCCCGATCAAGGGATTTCCGGTAATTCACCTGCCAGAGCGCGAAAACGAAGGGCAATCCCGTCTTGCGGTGCCAGAGTTCGCCCAGGTCATAGGCATGAGGAAACGTCGGAGCTGCAGCGCGCTTGAGCGCCAGATCGCCTATGGTCAGAACGGCATCGGCCTGCTGATAGGGATCTTCTTTCCCCTGCTCATACTGCCGGAAATCGGGATTCACGCCGAAGAAGATCTCGAGGATCACCCTGAGCAGCACGACGGAGGTCGCTGATGCCGTGGTCAGGGCAACGGCACGTTTGTCCAGTTCCTCGATGGGGACCTTGCTTTCGAGCAAAATGCTCATCACCCGGGTCCGGGAAGAGATCGACATGCCCGGCAGGATAAGGTACTTACCGGCATTCACGGCATATTCGATGGAAGATGACGGGGAAACATCGATCTTGCCCTCAACCAGCAGCCGGTTGAGCTCCGTAGGGACGCCGTCGATCATTTGAAAAGGATAGTCCACCGCGCCGGTCCTGATGCCGGCATGGGGAAGAAAGCAGTTTGAATAGATAATATGGCCGAGTTTAAGCATTCCCACGAGCCTCAATCGTCAATTAGAGTAACACTTTAACTCTAAGGACCAGTAATATCTTTCCATTATATCAGGATATTACGGTCTTCTTCCTGAACTTTTGTTCGAGGTCGTCTATCAGAGAGTACACCACGGGAACGACGACCAGGGTCAGCAGTGTGGACGTTATAAGCCCACCGATAACGGCGATTGCCATGGGCGCCCGCTGCTCAGATCCCTCCCCTATCTTGAGCGCCGTCGGAAGCATGCCAAAGACCATGGCTGCGGTGGTCATGATGATGGGTCTCAGCCGGACCGGTCCGGCCTTCATAAGGGCGTCGTCCCGTTCCAGGCCCCGGTGGCGAAGCGTAATGGTGTAATCCACCAGCAGAATGGCGTTCTTCGTCACCAGTCCCATGAGCATGATGATGCCGATGAGACTGAAAATGCTGACGCGCTCGCCGGTGATATACAGAAGCCCCAGCGCGCCAATCAGGCTGACCGGCAGGGAGAACATGATGGTAAAGGGGTGGATGAAGCTCTCAAACTGGGCAGCCAGGATCATGTAGACCATGATGATGGCGATGGCCAGAGCGAAGGCGATGTTCTTGAACGCATCGAGCATCGCGTCAGCCATGCCCACGTGCTTGAAGGACATGTCCGGCGACAGGTTCTTCTTGATGATCCCTTCCAGGTCGGTGACTGCCGCTGCCATGGGCTTCGTCTTATCGATGTTGGAAAAGACGGCCGCGCCCCGTTGCCGGTTCATATGCATGATCACCGTAGGGCCAGTGCCCGTTTTCTGCTCCGTCACGTCCTGGAGACGAACCAGTTCTCCTGTTGACGACCTCACCTGCAGAGCGCCTATGTCATCTGGCCTGATCCGGTCGTTCCGGATCAGACGCGCGGTGATGTCGTAGCGCTCGCCTTCCTTCTCGTCCTTGTATTTGCCGACGATCTCTCCGCCGATCAGCGTATTGACGGTGCTCCCGATCGCCGCAGCGCTGACGCCGTAATTTGCCGCGCGTTCCCGGTCGATCCGCAGCTTGACCTCCGGCTTTCCGGTCTCGATGGAGGTGTCGGCGTCCACGATCCCGGGAATCTTTGCAAACTGATCCTTGATTGCCAGGGTTCGCCGGTTCAACTCGTCCAGGTCTCTTCCCTGGATCATGACCTGGATGGGCACTGCACGGAACCCGCCGCCGACCATGGCGATCTCCTCAACCGAGGACTTCAGGGAGGGTTCTCCGGCCATGCTGTCGCGCACCTGTTTCATCGAATCAAGCTGAATGATGCTGCGTTCCTTCCGTTCCTTCAGGTTGACGTAGATCTTGCTCTTGTTGTTGTCCTGGGCGAAGTCGGAGCCGGTCACGTAAAAGGTGCCGAAGACTTCCGGCCGTTTTCTGAGCTGTTCATCGATCTTGCGCATGGCGGCATCGGCGCGGGGCAGAGAGTAATCGATGGGCGTCTCGAGCCGGACCAGGTATCGTCCCTGATCCGCTGCCGGCATGAATTCCTTGTCGATGATGGCGAAGAGGGCAAGCCCGGCAATGACGCTGCCAACGGCCAGCATGACGGTCTTCCAGCGGTTCCGGAGCGCCAGGGCGAGCAGCGGCCGATAGACGCTGAAGATCGCGTCGAAACCGCGTTCGAGGAAAAGGTATATCCTGCCGTGCTTCTTCCGGTACGACAGGAACCGCGATGTGAGCATGGGCGTCAGCGTCAGCGATACGAAGAGGGAAACAAGCACCGCTACGGTGACGGTTATGCCGAATTCATAAAAGAATTTGCCCACGATCCCCTTCATGAAGGCAACGGGAACGAAGACCGCCACGATGGACATCGTCGTCGCCATGACCGCCAAGCCGATCTCCGATGCGCCCTCCCGCGCGGCCTGCATCGGCTCTTCGCCTTCTTCCATCCGGCGGTAAATGTTTTCAAGCACCACGATGGCGTCGTCGATGAGAATGCCGATGGAAAGGGAGAGCCCCAGCATGGTCATCATGTTCAGCGTGAAGCCGAAGGCCTGGATGAACGCAAAGGTGGCGATGACCGAGGTCGGGAGCGCGACGGCGCTGATCAATGTACTTCGGACGCTCCGGAGAAACGCGAAAATGATGAGGATCGCAAGCACAGCGCCGAGCCAGAGCGAGATCTGGACATCCTCAATGGAGCGGCGGATGTAGACTGACTGGTCAAAAGTGATGTCAAGTTTGATTCCTTCGGGCGGTTTCACGGCCGCCACGGCGGCCTTGATGCGTTCTGCCACGGCAACGGTATTTTCGCCGGATTGGCGTTTTACAGAGAGGCCGACTGCCGTTTTGCCGTTGAACCGGGTAATGGAGCGTTCTTCTTCCAGACCATCCTCGGCGTAGCCGATATCCCGGAGCCTGATGAGCTTGCCATGCCGATACGTGATGACCAGGTCGTTGAACGCCTGGGGCGTTTCGTATTCGCCCTTGGTCTTCACCATGTATTCGATCCGGTCGTTCTCGATCTTGCCGCCGGGAACCTCCCGGTGTTCGGCTCCGAGCGCCTGCTTCACATCACTCGCGGTCAGCGCGAAGGATTCCATTTTTTTGCGGTCGAGCCAGAGGCGCACCTGACGCGTGCGGCCGCCGCTCATAGACACCGATCCGACGCCGGGAATTTTCTCGATGTCCCGCTTCAGAACCTTGTCCGCGTAGTGCGTCAATTCTCTCAGGGAACGGTCGCCCCATACCGCGATCCAGATGATCGGCTGGTCTTCAGGGCTGATCTTTTCGATTACCGGCGCATCAACATCCCGGGGCAGCCGGTTGCGCACGGCAGCCACCTTGTCCCGAACGTCCTGGGCAGCCTGCTCCACGTTGCGTTCAAGGAAGAATTCCACGGTCACGATGGAGTTTTCCTCCATGCTCCGCGACGTTATGGTTTTGACGCCGCTGATCGTATTCACCGCCTCTTCGATCACATCGGTGACATCGACTTCCATGATCTCGGGGCTGGCGCCGACCAGCTTCGTGCTGATGTTCACCACGGGAAAATCGATTTTCGGAAACAGGTCAAGCGCAAGCCGGGGGAACGAGATGAGGCCGAAGACGACCAGGGCAAGTCCGACCATGGCGATGAATACGGGGCGTTTGATGGATATCTCGGGAAGCTTCATAGGTTACCTCGTTTACCGGACCGGATTTTCCTTTCCCAGAATGCCCAGGGCGCGCTGAAGACGGGCAATCGCCGCCTCACGGTCCCAGGTGGCGGATACCAGTTCGCTTTCGGCAAAGGTTATTGCCTGCTCCGCATCGATCATGGAGAGGTTCGTGGCCAGTCCTTCGGCATAGAGCCCTTCGATCGCCTCGAAGTTCTTCTTGGCGTCGTCGTACTGGAGCTTCGCCGTTTCGAGCACCGACGTCTGGGTATGGAGCCTGATCAGGGCTTCTTCAACGTCGCTTTCGATCTTCCGCTGGAGCAGCACTTGGGCATAATCTGCCTGGCGCTGCTTTGACCGCGATTCCGCGACCTCGGCTTCTTTGAGCCCCCCTTCGAACAGCGGGATCTGGAGCCGGAGCCCGCCGTAATAGGTGGTCCCGTCCATCAGGGTTTCCGGGCTGGACACGACGTACTGCGCTCCCGCTTCCGCATAGAGCTGCGGATAATGCCCGCCGCGCGTAATGGTCACGAATTCCTCGGCGGTCTTTCTGTTCAGCTCGGCGTTTCGGTACTCCTCCCGCTGCTGAAGCGCCGAAGCCTTGAGGTCTTTCAGCGATTCCCCCGGCACCGTCAACGGCGCCGGTTCCACAAGCTGCACGTCTTCGGGAACGCGGGTGATCAAGGACAATTTCTGTTTCGCGAGCTGCAGCCCGTCCTGAGACCTCACCAACGCGATCTTTCCCTGATTGACCAGCGAATTCGCCCGGAGAAAAGCGGACTGGTTCGTTTTCGTTCTTCTTGTAACCGCCTCGTGCTCGGCAACCTTCTTGTGACGGTCGATCCGCTCCAGGGAATGAACGCTGACCTCCACCAGTTTCTGGGCTTTGATGGCGGCATAATAGGCATCCGAGACGCCGAGCATGATTTCCTGCCTGGTCACCGCAAGATCATTACTCGACGATTCCTTCATCATCTTGGCGAGCCGCCAGGCAGCAAGCGTGCGCCCGCCGGTATAGAGGGGCTGCTGAAGAACCAGTGACGCCCTTGTTTCGTTTAACGGCTGAAACACCTGGCCGCTGCCCGCTCCCGGAGGGAGGACGTCATTGTATCGCGTATACGAGCCCATGGCGGTCACTCGCGGGTAGATGTAGGACTTTGCCTGGTCCGTCCGGCTTTCCGCCTGTAACAGGCTTTCTTCTGACATTTTTATGCTTTCATGGGTGGTCAGGGCGGCAGTATATGCATCCTGAAGCGTGATCGTTGCAGGGTCTGCAAGAGCCGGCCGGGATGCGACAAGCAGGGCCGACAGAAGCATGAAACGGCTGATATTCATCGCGCGCCTCTTCTTGTTCTGTGAGATCCGAGCCCGGGCTTTTCCTGGAAGGCAATGCCGTCCAGGTACATTCCGGTGATGACCTCGCCGAATGTGCGTACACCCAGGTTCAGCCTTTTTTTAGTGATGTATTCCGCGAGCGGCCTCAAAATGAAGGGATGGAGCAACATGCCCACGAGGCCGGTGATCGCGAACAACGGATCCACCCGCTTGAGTTCTCCCCGCTTCATGCCCTCCCGGAAGATGGCGGCGAGATGCGCGTATCCGTGGCGGAAGAATTCGTCGGCAAGCCAGCGGTTATGCTTGCCGCAGGATGCAAATTCCATCGACAGAATCCTCCGCAGGTCGTCATTGGCGTGCTGGTAGCGGATGAACCCCTCGATATAGACGCGTATCTTTTCTCGCGCAGGAGCATCGGAAGCGAAGACGGGATCCTCCCAGATCCGGTCGAATTCCCTGAACGATTCAGACAGCACGGCGTGGTACAGTTGCATCTTCCCGCCGAAATGATAGGAGATCATCGCCGTATTGACCCGCGCGGATTCGGCGACCTCGCGGATCGTCGCCGCATCGAATCCTTTGCGGGCGAAGACCTTCCGGGCCGATTGCAGCAAAGACGCGCGGCTCGTAAGGTCGCCGGATTGGAGCCGAGGACGTCTTCCGGCATTCGATGATTTATGAGATACGGACATAGCGCAAAGATAGTAATTAACCAATCGGTTAATTATGTGTCGGGTACTTTACCGGTATGGCTTTTGATTGTCAAGGAGTTTCGCGGGGAGTACGCGTAGGGAGTGTATGATTATTCGACGGACTCGCTACTTCTTCGGGTGCAGCCTTTTATCGTCCTTCGTTTTTTTCTCGTCATCATCCAACATA
>JAKAHZ010000035.1:0-2644 GCA_021814615.1 Nitrospirota bacterium
GAGGGGATCGTTCCCGACGGATCGACCCTGAGCGTGGATCCCGTAAGCACTACCTTGACCAATGTTACCGTCGATACTGCCGTCGACTTCAAGGTCATTGCCCGGTATGCAGACGGGTCGCCGATCCCTTATGCTAAGGTCAAAATTGAAGGTTCCTTCGCGGCTCCGAATGCGGTCAATGCATATCAATTCTATTACTACCCTGGCGGAGCGAAGAATCCGAACAACGTTGCCGTAGACAGCGGATTCACGGGACAGACCGACGAATTCGGCATTTACCGGTTTTCAGCCAATGTGTTCGGATCCGCCACCGGCTTCAATGATGATATCAATATTTCGTCAGGCACTGCCTCGACAAAGGCGACGTTGATTCTGGAATTCAAGTAATCGCCGATAGAAGGTCGCCTTCAGTGTCCCTTATGCGGAGGTTTGGAATGAGACAGTCGTGTAGATTATACACCCTCATAATCGCCGTGCTATTGCTCGTGCAGGCCGGCTGTGGCAAGGTGGATAAGTCCGGCCCGCAGGCGACCGGTCCCGTTGCAGCGAAGATGCAGGTTGCACTCGGCGCTGCCTCGATCGCAAATGGCAGCAGCACGACGGTGACGGCAACGGTTACTGATTCCGCGGGGCTTCCTGTCTCGGGTGTCAATGTATCCTTCTCGGTGATCAGCGCATCGGCAGGGTCGTTCGCTCCGCTGACTGCCGCGACGAATGCTTCCGGCGTTGCAACATCGCAGTTTACTGCGTCGCCAACCGGGAACGATTCGAAAGTCACCATCAAAGCTGCGGTGACTGTGGCCGGTGCGTCAATCAGCGGTACCGCATCACTTACCATCGGCACGCCTCCGGTGGCCGCTACTTCGGTGACCATTGCGCTGAGTCCTACGTCTGTCAGCGCTACCGGCGGAGCGGTGACGGTAACCGCGACGGTAACGGGCGCATCGGGCCCGGCGGCGGGTGCTGCCGTCCAGTTTTCTGCCAGCGACGCGGCAGCTGGCACGTTCTCCAATACGACTGCAACCACCAACGCGTCGGGTGTCGCCACGGTGACGTTTACCGCTGCAGCGGGGAACAAGTTCGTAGACATCCGGGCCACGGTAGGCACGCTGACCGCCACCGCAACGCTTACCATCGGCAGTCCGCCGCCGCCTGCGGCAACCAGCATGTCTTTGACGGTCGACCCGCTGACCGTGGATATTCAGAGCCAGGCGGCGGTTTCCGTGAAGCTTCTGACGAGCACGGGTTCGCCTGCTTTCAATACATCGATTCTGCTCACCATGCCGACAGGATCGAATCTGGGGAGTTTCAGCCCAACCGATCCTAATGCGGATTCCCTGACCCTGACAACTGACTCGCAGGGTGTCGCATCCGCTACATTCTATTCGGGCGATACGTCCGGACCGGCCTCCATCAAAGCCACCAGTGGCAGCCTCACGAAGACCGCGTCGATCAACATCACGAGCGCACCCAACTCGCTGACCATCAATATCGTTAATCCGAATTTGCAGAACGGTCAGTCTACCAATGTCGTCGCAGATGTCCGCAACGTTTTGAACACGGCAGTAAGCGACGGCACGACGGTCAACTTTGCGATTACTGCCGGCAATACGAATGCAGGTGCGTTCTCATCCGGCACAGGCACAAATCCGGGGACCGCGTCCGGTACGACGGTCAACGGCCAGGCGAGCGTCACTTTCACAGCCGATGCTCAAAATACGGGAAGCATCATCATTACAGCTACGGCCGGCGCCGGTATCAGCGCTTCCGCGCTTTTGACCGTGAGCGCCGCAGCCACGCAGAATATTGTTTTTGTCGAGGCGGTGCCGCAGCTGATCAAGATTGCCGCATCCGGCGGTGTAACATCCTCTCTGGTGAAATTCAAGGTCCTTGATACGAATGGGAATCCCAAACAGGGTGTTTCGGTGAATTTCGCGCTGCCGATCTATCCTGCAGGAACAACGCTGGGTTCTCCCAGCGGGAGTACGGATCAGAACGGCGAAGTGACCGCTGTCGTCCAGTCGGGGAATATCCCTGGCACGGTGGTGGTAGCCGCATCGGTCACCCTTCCCGCCGGAGGCACGATCAACAGCCAGTCCATCCCATTATCTGTGGGAGGAGGAGTACCGAACGATCGATTCTTCAGTGTTTCGGCACCCAGATGGAACGTTGAGGGACTTGCCTGCGACAACACAACGACGAAGATCAATGTGCTGATCGCTGATCGATTCGGCAATTACAACATCCTTCAAGGTACAACTGTGTATTTCGGTACGGAGTCCGGCGCTATTGACGCCGAAGGCGTTGCCGATGCTAACGGTTCCTTGAACGTTACCTGGCGTTCGCAGGATCCCCGCCCCATGGATGTAGCTCCCAATGCATGGGAGACAGCCGCGAATTTGTTCTATGTGGATGGGACGGGCAGAACGCGAAATCCCCGTGACGGATACGCGACGGTATTTATCACTATGACGGGGGAAGAGTATTTTGAAGATGTCAACGGCAACGGCGTCTATGATGCCGGTGACATACTGACGGACCTTCATGAACCCTACATCGATCTGGACGATTCGGGAACGTATACCGCCGGTGATACCTGCCGCCAGTGGCCCGCAACCGTTCCGGGCAATACGGCTGCCTGTGA
>JAKAHZ010000035.1:2654-26908 GCA_021814615.1 Nitrospirota bacterium
GTGACGGGCCGAACGGTGTTTGGGATGCGAATATCCCAATTTTCCGAAACGTTCACCTCCTTGTGACCGGTCCTCCGGATGGAGCTGTTACGCAGGTTCTTGATTCGGCCTTGGGTACTAATCCAGTTTCCATACCCAAGGGGGCAACCGCGCGGTTCTATGTCGTCATCGGCGATGTGAACATGAATTCGCCTATCGGCGGGACGAAGGTGTCTTACCAGGTGAGTTCAACAAAAGCGGCTGTTAAGGCAGCCGGTGCCGATACACTGCTGGATACATCAGTGGGCGGGCCGGTGACGCTTGCTTTCGATGTGACGAACAATAGTGCTGCTGCCGATCCGTCGACTACGACATCCGTGACTGCCAAGATCAGCTATTCTTCGAGCTGCGGGTCTGCAGATTATTACTTTAATTACATAAACACGGTAACGTTGCAGTAGCCTAAGAATCGAAGAGACAGTGTATGATGACTGAAAAGGTGCGTAACATAATTCTGGCCAAAATGCTCGGCGTGGTCCTGGTCGCGGGCTGCTCTGTCGACAAGATTGAACCTCCGCAATCGGGCATAGGAATGCAGACAGCTGCTCCTATTACCTCCGGCACGCAGGGCGTGCAGGCTGTCTCAGAAGTGATGCAGGCATCTGAACTTGCATTCAATACGGCAATGGTCATGAAGATCATCGGTTCCCATGGCAACAATATCATCGCAATGGATCCGAATCTGGCCCAGGGAACCACGGGATTGAGCTGCCCCGATTACGGCGGGTATACGTACTCAGGGACGACGGACGCCAACGGCAACTACACGCTGAAAGTGACCTATGCGTTGTGCCGGGAGAACGGCTACCAGTTCGATGGCGACGTGAACGTGAAGACGACCAGCGCCGGGCTGGCGGTGGACCTGGCAACTTCCGGCAATGTGCGCATCGTCGATTTCAACTGGAACTACTCGACGATCAATGGAATCATCAGGCCGGACAAGATGACGTTTACGATAGCCCAGGAATCCGCGTCGTCCAATGTCCAGTCGTACACGATCAAGCCTTCGGGTTACCTGACCGCCTTCGATTATGTGATGCTCGGGCAGAATGTCGTCGTTTTCACCGGCGTGCAGATGGCTTATACGAAGACGATCGGAACAGCCGCGTCCGGGGACACGACCCAGGTTGTCGCGAACGGCCAGGTTCGGGAGACGCTGCCGAGCGGGACGATCGGCTTGAATTATGTGTCTTTTGCTGTCGAGAAGAAAGAGCTTCCCGGTGCAGTTCAAAAGGCATCTCAGTATACGACCGGGGATGTATCCGTGACCGGGGATGTGCAGTTCGATTTCGCATCGAGCACTGATGGCGTGGAAGGGAATGTCACGGTAGTTACTTCCAGCCCGGTGCATTACTCGTATCAGACGAGCAAGACCTCCGCGGGTCAGGTTACGGTTACCGGTTCCGGCAGCGCGGTAGCGACCTATGATGCAGGCGGCGGTGTGGGCGTCACGGTTGCAGGCGCGAATGCCGGCTCTTTCGCGAGCGAATATGCGCTGTTCAAGGAAGTGAATATGTACGGGCTCGAACAGGCGCAACCTGACTTCCAGGGACAGACCGGAACAATCACGACACCCGATGCGATCGTGCCGAAAGGCAGCAAATGGCCGGCGACAATGACCGTCACAGCCCTCTCTTCAGGGCCGGATCTCAACTGTTACACCGACGTACATGTGTTGTATTTCTCCCCCTCGGATGCTGCCACAAGGAAGATCACGTGGTATGTTGACTGGGCGATCGGTCTGGTTGACGGTTGCAAAAAACCGGCCGGTATTCCGTTTGAGGAAGCCCGCGACATCAACGGCGACGGGTATTGCGATGTCGGTCTGGACATAAACGGCGCAGACCAGGATATCACGTCGGGCGGAGTAGAGCATTTTACAGCGACCGTGCTTCCGGAAGGCTATTACGTTCTTGCTATTGATAATTACAGCTGTGCTACGTCGGTTTCCAATATGGCATCGATCATCATCGGCGATTATACCTTCGGCACCTACACCTGCTCCTATACCGGGGCGGACGGGGATGGCTCCGATCCCGGGTCGTGGTGCAGACTGGCGGATGTGCTGGTCAATGCGGACGGCTCATTCGTGGTAAAGGCGCCTGACAGCTCATTCAATCCCTGGCATAATTAGTAATTTCCCGTAACACGTTCCCGTTTAAGAGAGCAGGGCGTCCACCTCGCCCTGCTTTTTTTATCCATCATGGCATCTCTCAAACAGCAGATTAAGGAACTTCTGGACTCGAATAAACTCGGCGCCATCGCTTCGCTTCCTGACCATCGAAGAGTCATGAGCACGCTCGTTCGGTTCGCCTACGACAAGGAGTCGCTTGTCGGGTGGCGGGCCATTATCGCCGTCGGCATTCTTGCCCGTGCGACGGTCGAGAAGGATCCGATTTACCTTCGCGAGACTTGCAGGAAGCTGCTCTGGTCGCTTACTGACGAATCGGGCGGCATCGGATGGTCGGCGCCGGAGATGCTGGGCGAGATCGTGAGTGCGGACCCAAGCAGGTACAGTGATGTCATCCCGCTCATCGCTTCTGCCTATGACATCGAGGAGGATGTTTTTCGACCGGGAGTTATGTATGCCCTGGGAAGGATTGCAGAGGAGCATCCTGATCGCATCATACCTTTTCAAGGTATTATAGAACGCGCATTAGGAGACAAGAATGCAACTGTGCGTGCTTTTGGAGTTGTGCTGCTAATAATTATGGGGAAGAATGATTTGGAAAGTGGGAGAAATATGCTTTTAAGTGGTAGTTTTAATGCAGAATTAAGAAAATTATTGACAGATAGTGGGGAGGTATGGATTTATGAGGGCAATGGCTTCGTGTCTCATGTAATTAGCGAGTTGGCTAGCAAACTAGTAAAATAGTAAACATATTCAGGATGTTATATTTTTTTTGTAAAGTGCTTGACAATAGCGCACTCATATTTTATATTACAAGCAATTGCAAATATCAGATTGATCCGGTGAAAAATGGCGACTCAGGCAAAAAGAGATTATTACGAGGTTCTGGGCATCAACAAAGGTTCTTCTGAGGCTGATATCAAGAAAGCTTTCAGGAAGCTTGCGCGCAAATACCATCCCGATGTGAATCCTGGTGATAAGACAGCTGAACAGCGCTTCAAGGAGCTGAACGAAGCCTACGAGGTCCTGTCCGACAAGGATAAGCGTCAGCAATATGACCAGTTCGGCCATGCAGCATTCGAGCAGGGTTTCGGCGGCGCCGGCCCCGGTTCACAGGGGTCCTATGGCTTCGAGGGCTTCGGCGGTCAGGGAGCTGAGTTTTATAGCGGTAATTTCGAGAATATATTCGGTAACATCTTCGGCCAGCGGGCAGGCAGGCCCCGGGGGCCCCAGCGCGGTGAGGACGTCACCTATTCGGTCGAGATCGATCTCGAAGATGCACTCTTCGGCCGGACGATGAATCTGGACCTGGATCGCGAGATTTCCTGCACAACCTGCGGGGGCAGCGGATCGCAGCCCGGCACGTTGCCGAAAACCTGTCCGACATGCAGAGGAACGGGCGAGATTACCACGGGGAAAGGTTTTATGCACTACGCTCAGGTCTGTCCGACCTGCCGCGGCGAGGGAACGGTGAATCCCACGCCCTGCAAGACCTGCGGCGGATCGGGGAGGGCCAGAAAGAACGATCGGATCAGCGTAAAGATCCCGCCGGGCGTGGACAACGGCTCCAAAGTGCGGGTCGCGGGAATGGGTGGGCCGGGAGCGCAGGGGGGTGGTCCGGGAGACGTGTTCATTGTAACGCGGGTGCGGCCTCACGGTTATTTCGAGCGAAAGGGCGACAATCTCTATTCCTCGGCGAAAGTCACGGTCAAGGAGGCCGCCTTGGGAGAAAAGATCGAGATCCCTACGATCGACGGAACGGTCATGTTGAGCCTGCCGGCGGGCGTGCAGACAGGCCAGCAATTGAAGCTGAAAGGGAAAGGGGTTCCCCATCTGGGCGGGGGCGGCGTCGGAGACCACTACGTTACAGTACAGGTGGTGACCCCCGTAGGGCTGAACGACCGGGCCAAGGATCTGTTGAGAGAGCTCGATCGAACGGCCCCGTTCGATCCCCGCAGAGACATAACGTTCCGCGGATTCCGGAAAAGATAAGGGAAAACGACGAGGGGCAGGGGGTGCAAAGAATTCTATGGTTGTCCGACGGCATAAACTCTATATGATCAGCGTCGTTTCCGAAATGCTCGGGATACATCCCCAGACATTAAGGCTGTACGAGCGGGAGGGATTCATCAAACCGCAGCGGACGGGCGGAAACACGCGCCTCTATTCCGATGATGACGTGGAAAAGCTCGAGATGATCATGCGGTTGACGCGGGAACTGGGCGTGAATCTCGCCGGGGTCGAGGTGATCCTCTCCATGCGCGAGAAGATGGAGCAGATGCAGCAGGAGATGGAGGAGACGATCATGAAGCTTCGCGACGAACTGGCGCGGGAAGTGGCAAGGCGCGAGGAAAACCGGAACGCTCTCGTTCCGGTGCGGCGCATTCCCGTCCGCCGGGGAGAACACAGCTGATGCGGGGCACGCGGACGGTTCCGGCAATAAATGAAAGGAATAGCAGGAGGCAGGCATGGCACGATTCGACAAATTCACCCTGAAATCCCAGGAAGCGGTGCAAGCAGCGCAGGAGATCGCTTCCAGGAACAAGCAACAGCAGATCGACGTAGAGCACCTCGTTCTTGCCTTGCTGGAGCAGCAGGATGGCGTGGTAATCCCGATCCTGAAGAAACTGGGTGCGGATCCGGAGCGTATCAAGGCGGAGTTAGTGGCAGTGCTGAATAAGCTGCCGAAAGTGGAAGGCTTGATCCAGTCCTACCTGTCTCCCCGTCTGAACAATCTGTTCGAAAAGGCAGGCCACGAGGCTGACCGGCTGAAGGACGAGTATCTGAGCACGGAGCATCTGCTGATCGCGGCAGCGGAAAGCGACGGCACGGTTCAGGAGATACTCGCAAGGCACGGCGTCACGCGCGACCGCATCTTCGCGGTTCTTGTCGACATTCGCGGGTCCCAGCGGGTCACGGACCAGAATCCCGAAGACAAGTACCAGGCGCTCACCCGCTATGGCCGTGATCTGACCGATCTTGCGCGGCGCGGCAAGCTCGATCCGGTCATCGGACGGGACGAGGAGATCCGGCGTGTGGTTCAGGTGCTTTCGCGGCGGACCAAGAACAATCCTGTGCTGATCGGTGAACCCGGGGTGGGCAAGACTGCAATTGCTGAGGGGCTGGCGCTCCGCATCGTATCGGGAGACGTGCCTGAGGGACTCAAGAACAAGCGCGTGGTGGCGCTGGACATGGGCGCCCTCATCGCCGGCGCGAAGTATCGCGGCGAATTCGAGGACCGATTGAAGGCCGTACTGAAGGAAGTGTCCGAGGCCGAAGGGGAGGTGATCCTGTTCATCGACGAACTGCACACGGTCGTCGGGGCGGGAGCGGCCGAAGGAGCTATGGACGCGTCGAACATGCTGAAACCCGCCCTGGCGCGGGGAGAGCTCAGGTGCGTCGGCGCGACGACGCTCAATGAGTACCGGAAGCACATTGAAAAGGATCCGGCGCTCGAGCGGCGGTTCCAGCCCGTTCTCGTGCGTGAGCCGTCGGTGGAGGATACCATCTCCATTCTCCGGGGGCTGAAGGAGCGGTACGAAGTGCACCACGGCGTCAAGATCAAAGATTCCGCACTGGTGAACGCTGCGATCCTTTCCCACCGGTATATCGCGGACCGGTTTCTTCCCGACAAGGCGATCGATCTGATCGATGAGGCTGCGTCCCGGCTTCGCATGGAGATCGACAGCATGCCCACGGAGCTCGACGAGGTCGAGCGCAGGATGCGTCAGCTCGAGATCGAACGGGAGGCGGTGAAGAAGGAGCAGGATCCCGCATCCACCGAACGCCTGCAAAAGATCGAACGGGAGCTGTCGGATCTGTCGGAAAAGCGGAGCGGGCTCACGGCGCAGTGGCAGGCGGAAAAAGAAGCGATTCAGCACATCCGCACGATCAAGGAGCAGATCGAAAAATCGAAGATCGAGGCGGACAAGGCCGAGCGCGAGGGGAACCTGGGCCGCGCGGCCGAGCTGCGCTACGGCACGCTGCTCGAACTGAAAAAGAAGCTTGAGGATGAGTCGGGCAGGCTTGCGGTCATCCAGTCGCAAGCCAAGATCCTGAAGGAAGAGGTGGATGACGAGGACATCGCCGAGATCGTGTCCAAGTGGACTGGAATTCCGGTGAGCAGGATGCTCGAAGGCGAAAAGCAGAAGCTGCTGCATATGGAAGAACGCCTGCGTCAGCGGGTAATAGGGCAGGAAGAGGCCGTTGTGGCCGTATCCGACGCAGTTCGACGGGCCCGCGCCGGCATTCAGGACCCGAACCGGCCGATCGGCAGCTTCATCTTCATGGGTCCGACGGGGGTCGGGAAGACCGAGCTTGCCCGGGCACTGGCGGAGTTTCTCTTCGACGACGAACAGGCCATGGTGCGGCTCGACATGTCGGAATACCAGGAGCGGCATACCGTTTCGCGGCTCATCGGCGCCCCGCCCGGATATGTAGGCTACGATGAAGGCGGCCAGCTGACCGAAGCGGTGCGGCGCAAGCCCTATTCCGTCGTCCTTTTCGACGAGATAGAGAAGGCGCATCCCGAGGTGTTCAACACGCTTTTGCAGGTGCTCGACGACGGCCGCCTGACCGACGGCCACGGCAGGACCGTGGATTTCAAGAACACCGTCGTCATCATGACCTCGAACATCGGAAGCCAGTTCATCCAGGAGTACCGGAACGACGAGGAGGCCATGCGGCGCAACGTCACCGAGGCCATGCGCCGGCACTTCCGACCAGAGTTCCTGAACCGTGTCGACGATATGATCATCTTCCATCCCCTGACCGCGGAAATGCTGGAGCGCATCGTCGATATCCAGGTTGCTCATGTGCAGTCGCGGCTGGCAGAACGCAAGATCGAGATCGAGCTCACCGACCGGGCCCGGCAGCTCCTGGCGAACGAGGGATTTGATCCGGTCTACGGCGCGCGGCCCCTCAAGCGCGTGATCCAGCGCGATGTGCTGAACCTGCTGGCGTCGAAAATCCTTGCCGGAGAACTCGCGGAAGGATCGCGGGTGATCGTCGACGCCGAAGGACGGACCCTGTCATTCCGCCCGGCAGCTTCCCGGGAGGCGGCAGCCTAACCATATTTGTTTTTTATTTGGAAAAAAATATGCTATAATACGGACGTTGTGGGTTAACTCCGGGGAAAGCCGCAGAGCATCCGCATGCCGACACGAAAAGGCAAGAAAAGCAAAGCGACCAAAGCGTCCAAAGAGGCGCGCAAAAAACGCGCGGATGCCTCCGCCGCTCCGAGGGCGAGGCGGACCGCGCGGACTTCCTCGCCAACGTCGGCCGAGCGTGACTACAAGGCATTGTTCCAGCGCAAGCTCACGGAAAACCACTTGTTCTATGAAGTGGGAAGGATCATCGCTTCCGAAACCGAACCTTTCGATCTGATCAAGAAGATCGTTACCGTCATTAATAAGGAAATACCTTTCGAGGACGCGACCGTCTATGTCGTCAAGAAGGACATGACGGGCCTCGAACCGTTCTACTATACCGGTCCCCTCTTCCGCGACGCCGCACTCGACCGGCTCTTCCTGGATAACGGCGCGCCCGGCACTATCGCGGCAACCGGCGAGCCGGTGTTCCTCCAGGATGCGGCTCTCTACGAGGGATTCCTGCATTATCCCGAGGAGCCGGGCCAGTCAGGCAGTTATCTCGGGATCGCTCTCAAGAACGAGAGCAGGGTCATCGGCACGATGGGGTTCAGCAACAGCAGGCCGCGGGCCTTCGAGGTCGAAGACCTCGACATGATCAGGACCCTTGCGCCGCTTATTTCCGCCGGATTCGAGAAGGCCGACCTCTTCAAGAAGACGCTGGAGCTCTCCCGCGTCGACGACCTGACGGGTCTTTTGAATTACCGGGTCCTGATGGAGAAGATGTCGGAGGAGGTCAGGCGGAAAATCCGCACCGAGCGGGAGTTCTCGTTCATCATGGTGGACATCGACGATTTCAAGCGGGTGAACGACCGCTACGGTCATCTGGAGGGCAGCAGGCTGATCTCCCAGATGGGGCCGCTGCTCCGGTCGGCATGCCGTACCGACAGCACGGACATCTGTTTCCGGTATGGCGGAGAGGAATTCTCGATTCTCCTCACGGAAACGACCATGGCGGAAGCCATGGCGGTTGCCGAACGTATCCGGCGGTCCGTGGAGGAATATCCTTTCTCGGTAAAGCTCAACCACCCCGAGGAGAAGATCACCATCAGCCTCGGTGTTTCCTCCATGACGGGGGAACAGCAGAAATCGATCACCGAATTGATCAACGAGGCCGACATTGCCCTTTACCATTCCAAGGCCTCGGGCAAGAACCGCGTCACCTGTTACAGCGAGGGATGCGGCATGCCGGCCGCAAGCGACCAGGACACCCACGGGAAACCCTAGGGGCCCGGTTTAGAAACAGCCCAGCTGGCACGCCGAGATCTTGATCTTCAGCTCGTTGCAGACCTTGCCGATCTCCTGCAGGGTCACATTCAGTTCTTTTCCAAGTTCGTGAGCCCTTTCGCAGGATAGCCGGTTGTTCACCGCAGCCTTCCGTATTGCCGCTACCATTTCTTCCTTTTCCCCGGTCATCGTTGTGCACCTCCCGCGTTAGGCGCATCATACCCTGACGGCCCCGGTCCGGGCAAGCGTTCCCGGCTTCGCATCCGGCGATCTGCGGCGCTTGCGGCCGCAGGAACGGCGAAAAGAAACCTTGACAAAACGCAGGTTTTCGAAAATAATGATCGTCCCTATTGTGACGTTCACACAGGAAGGAAGGGCGTAAATCCTATGAGCAGGACCATCCAGAAGGTGCTGATTGCGAACCGCGGCGTGCCGGCGGTCAGGATCACCCATACCTGCCGCGACCGCAGGATTGCGACCACCGCGGTTTACAGCACGCCCGACCGGCTTGCGCACCACGTGTTCATGGCCGACGAGGCCGTGCATATCGGCGAGGCGCCGCCGGCCGAGTCCTATCTGAACATGGACAAAATGATCGACGCGGCGCTCAGGAGCAAGAGCGATGCCATCCATCCCGGCTGGGGATTCCTCGCGGAAAACGCCGAGTTTGCGCAGAAGGTGATCGATGCCGGGCTGACCTGGATCGGGCCGTCGCCCAGGGTCATCAGCATGCTGGGCGACAAGATCGAAGCCAAGGCGCTGGCCAGGAAGGCGAACGTGCCGACGATCCCGGGCATCGACGCGGTGACGGACGTCGAGCAGATCAAGGACTGGATGAAGAAGGACGACGTTGCCTATCCGATCATGATCAAGGCGTCGGCGGGCGGCGGCGGCAAGGGCATGGTGAAGGTCGAGAGCGACGGCCAGCTTGCCCAGGGACTGGCCCAGGCGCGTTCCGAGGCGAAGAAGTCTTTCGGCGACGACACGATCCTAGTCGAGAAATATATCGAGCGGGGCCGGCACATCGAGGTGCAGATCGTGGCGGACAACCACGGGAACGTGGTGCATCTCTATGAGCGCGAATGCACGCTCCAGCGCCGCAACCAGAAGATCATCGAGGAGGCTCCGTCGCCGACCCTCGACGAGGGGCTCCGGCAGGAGATCTGCTTCACCGCCACCCGGCTCATGCGCGAGATCGGCTACAGCACCGCCGGCACGGTGGAGTACATCTTCGACAACGCCACCCGCAAGTTCTATTTCCTCGAGGTGAACACGCGGCTCCAGGTCGAGCACGGCATCAGCGAACTCATTACGGGCCTCGATATCGTGAGCATCATGCTCGATGTGGCGATGGGCAAGAAGCTGCCCTTCGTTCAGACCGACATCCGGCCGAACCGCTGGGCACTCGAGGTCCGGCTGAACGCAGAGGACCCCCGGACCTTCAGCCCCTCCTTCGGGACCATCAGCAGGCTGCAGGTGCCCATGGGACCGAATGTCCGCGTGGCTTCGGGAGTCTACGAAGGCGGCGACATCCCGCCGTACTACGATTCGCTCTTCATGCTTCTGATGACCGCCGGCGCGGACCGGAACCACGCA
This sequence comes from Nitrospirota bacterium, assembly GCA_021814615.1. GTDB lineage: Bacteria > Nitrospirota > UBA9217 > UBA9217 > UBA9217 > JAKAHZ01. The sequence goes on from JAKAHZ010000035.1 coordinate 12,795, forward strand.
ATCAGCGTCATGGACCGCTCGCTCGGCAGGAACCTGCGCGTGGAGGGCGTGAAGACGCTCTCGCCGCTGCTCCTGGCCATTATCCGGCATCCCCAGTTCATCTCCGGCGAGTTCTCCACGCGCTTCATCGAGGAGCATATGGACGAGCTGGTCTCCAAGTTCCCGGAGAAGAATGCCGAGGACGAAGTGCTCAAGATCGCGCGGTACGTTGCCGAGATCTCGGCCCTGGGGCCGCAGAAATGGATGTAGAGAGGCAGGGACAAGAGACGAGAGACAAGAGACGAGATTTTCTTCGTCACTTGTCGCCAGTCACTCGTCGCTGTTTTGCATCATGAAGGACATCACGCGGCTGCTGGAGAACAATAAGGAATGGGCCCGGAAGGTCGAGGGCGAAAGCCCCGGCTTCTTCGCGAAGCTCCGGCGGCAGCAGCGGCCCAAGTACCTCTGGATCGGCTGTTCCGACAGCCGGGTGCCGGCGAACCAGATAACGGGTCTGTTGCCCGGCGAGGTCTTCGTTCACCGGAACATCTCGAACCAGGTCATCAACACGGACATGAACCTCATGTGCGTGCTGCAATATGCCGTCGAGATCCTGAGAGTGAAGCATATCATCGTCTGCGGCCACTACGGATGCGGCGGCATCGCGGCGGTGAAGCGGAACGCAACGTCCGGGATGCTGGAGCACTGGCTTGAGAACGTCCGGGTGTCGGTGCGCAGGCACAAACGCATCACGCTCGACGAGATGTGCGAGCTGAACGTGAATCGCCAGGTTGAGAACCTGGCGCACAACACCATCGTCCAGAAGGCCTGGGAGCGGGGCAGGAAGCTCTATATTCATGGATGGATCTACTCCGTTGCCGACGGCCTGATCAGGGACCTGAAGGTGACGCAGAAGGGGACGTAGCAAGGTCAGGGACAAAGAAGCGAAGGTCCGATAGCCGGAAGCAAAACCCGAAACAGAAGCAACATCGTTTACCGCGAAGACGCTAAGGACGCAAAGGATGTCAATATCGAAGATGTTTCTCGAAGGAATGAATTCCCTTCGCGACCTTTGCGCCTTGGCGGTTCAAAGGTTTCACTCCTGTGTGTCCGGATAAAGGAAAACTATGACTGATCCCATTTTCGTCAAACCCGGCATGCCGGCAAAAGAGATCGTATCTGCAGTGCGGGGCCTCAAAGGGGTGTGTCTCACCTCCGTGGGCATGCGCGATGCGGGCCAGTCGGACTTCAAGAACCGCCATCGCATCTACGACTTGAAAACGCTGGCGCCGCATTACAACGCCATGGGCCTCTTTTCCGCCGAGACGCACGGCGGCGCGCGGTGGCATGTGGGCATCATGAACCGGCGCGAGAGCCCCTTCGAGGAGGGGGCCATCCTGCGCGAGCTGATGCCGAACGTGCTGCAGCAGACGCTCATCCGCGAGACCAACCTCTTCGGCTACCGGCCCTACCCCAAGAACGTGATCGAGCACGTGGTCTCCCGCGTTGACATCGACGTGTGGCGGTGCTTCTCCTTCCTGAACGACGTGCGGAATATGCGCGCCGTGGCCGAGGTGGTGATGAAGCGCGGCCGGCTTTTCGAGCCGACCATCTCTTTTACGGCTGCGGACTGGGCCACGAACGCCTATTACCTCGGCGTGGTCAAGGACATTGTGTCGCTCTGCGGAGGCACGAACGAGATTGTGCTCTGCGTCAAGGACATGGCCGGTGTGGGCGACGTGACCAGGATCGGCAACCTCATCGACGCCATCAAGCAGGCCTACCCGGATATGGTGCTGAACTATCATCGCCATATCACCGACGGCCTCGCCATTCCGGCGTTCCTCTCGGCGGCCAAAGCTGGCGCCAAGATATTCGACGTGGAGGAGGACTCCCTGGTCCGGTTCTACGGCCATTCGCCCATCCTTGCCGTGCACGCCATCTTCCAGGAATCGGGCATCCCGGTCCACCTCGACCGGCAGAAGGCCGAGGCTGCGGTTCAGGAGGTTCGGGAGTGGATCAACCACTACGAATGGGCCGAGTCGCCCTTCAAAGGATTGGACCACAATGTGACGCGCCACAAGATGCCGGGCGGCGCGTTCCCGAGCTCCTTCGAGCAGGCGGACAAGGGCGAGTTCCTGCACCTCATGCCGGCGATCCTCAAGGTGATGTCGCTGTACAACCGGATCGTTAAGTACTTCGACGTGACGCCGGGTTCCCAGATCACCTGGGTGACCTGCAGCGGCATCGTGAACCGCTACGCGAAGGAAAAGGGTGACGCGGGTGTGGCGCACATCATCCGGCTTTTCGAGAAGTTCGTCGTGGAAAAACAGCAGAACATGGACGTCATGGAGGCGACGGAGCGGGAGGAACTGCTGCAGCTCTTCCGGACCGCGCCAGGCGACTTCAAAAACCTGCTCCAGGGCAATTACGGCAAGCTGCCCGTGGGATGGCCCGCGGACTGGGTCTATCAGAGCACCTTCGGCGACGACTGGCAGGCGAAGCTCAAGGACCGGAAGGAAACATCGCCCCTGGAATCGGTGGCTTCCGACGATCTCGGGAAGATCCGCGGCGAACTGAACGCGGCCATCGGCCGGCAATCGACGGAGGAGGAGTTCATCCTTTACCTCATGCATCCCAAGGACGCCCTTGAGTTCATCGAGTTCCGGGGGAAGTACGGCGAGGCGCCGCTCACGCTTCCGACCGACGTGTGGCGCACGGGGCTCCGGAATCCCGGCGACAAGGTGGACTTCGAGCTCTGGGGCAAGCCCTACTCCATCGAGCTGGTGTCCGTGGGCGCCGAGCACGAGGGCATCATCCATGTGGTCATGCGGGTGAACAACAAGACCCGGGTGTACGAAGTCCTGACGCCCCGGGCCAAAAAGGCGGAGATTCGCATGGCCAAGGGGCCGAACGACATCGGCGCGCCGATCAACGGCAACCTCTGGAGGATCGGCAACCCGGCGCGCGGCCCGGTTAAGGCCGGCGACATCGTGCACAAGGGCGAGGAGATGGCGAATCTCGAGGCCATGAAGATGGAGAACGCGATCCTGGCGCCCTTCGACGGACAGATCACCGAAGTTTGCGCGAAGCTGAATGAGACGGTGCAGGAGGGCCAGCTGCTCTTTGTGCTGGAGAAAACGGCGGTGGCGCAGAATGGCGCCACGCCGCTGGAACTGACGCAGCCGAAGTAGCCCGGCGACGAAGTGCGATGCGAACGGCCGGTGCGGGTCCCAGGACCTGCGCCGGCTTTTTTTATTGCGCGAAAAAGCCGAATGACGGCAAAAGAGCCTTTACTTTTCGGCGCGCGATGATGCATAATGACCGAGATGACGCCGCCGGGAAAGACCGGAGGCAGGAAGAAGGAGAAACGATGAACGGTTCTAAGCATCCGAAGCTGAACGCCTGGGTCAAGGAAGTCGCGGACCTCTGCACGCCCGGCAGCATCGTCTGGTGCGACGGGTCCAAGGCAGAATACGACCGGATGATGGCGCTCCTCCAGGAGCGCGGCATGGCGATCCCGCTCACGAAGCGGCCGAACAGCTTTCTGTTCCGGACCGATCCGAGCGACGTGGCGCGTGTTGAGGACCGCACCTATATCAGCACGACCACGCAGGGCGAGGCCGGCCCGACGAACAACTGGGTCCATCCCGACGAGCTCAAGAAGACCATGCGGGGCCTGTACCGAGGCTGCATGCGGGGCCGGACCATGTACGTCATTCCCTTCTCCATGGGGCCCGTCGGCTCCCCCATCGCGAAGATCGGCGTCGAGATCACCGACAGCGCCTACGTGGTCGCGAACATGCACATCATGACGCGGGTGAGCGCCAAAGTGCTAGACGTGCTGGGCGAGAATGGCGAGTTCGTTCCCTGCCTGCATTCCATCGGCGCTCCGCTCGAAAAGGGCCAGAAGGACGCGCCGTGGCCCTGCGCGCCCATCGAGAAAAAGTACATCAGCCATTTCCCCGAGGAGAACCTCATCTGGTCCTACGGTTCGGGGTACGGCGGGAACGCGCTCCTGGGCAAGAAGTGCCTTGCACTACGCATCGCCTCGAACATCGCGCGGCGCGAGGGCTGGATGGCCGAGCACATGCTGATCCTGCGGCTCACGAGCCCCGAGGGAAGGAAATACCATATCGCAGCCGCCTTCCCCTCAGCCTGCGGAAAGACGAACCTCGCCATGATGCAGCCGTCGCTTCCGGGCTGGAAGTGCGAGTGCATCGGTGACGACATCGCCTGGATGAAGATCCGGACCGACGACCGGCTGCACGCCATCAATCCCGAGGCGGGGTTCTTCGGCGTCGCGCCCGGCACGTCCTACGGCACCAATCCCATGGCCATGGACACGCTCAAGGAGAACGTCATCTTCACAAACTGCGCGCTCACCGACGACGGCGACGTATGGTGGGAGGGCATGACCGAGGAGACGCCGAAACACGTCATTGACTGGAAGGGGCGGGACTGGCCGCCCACGAGCCGTGAGGACGCGGCCCACGCCAACGCTCGGTTCACCGCGCCGGCCCGGCAGTGCCCCGTGATCTCCCCGGACTGGGAAAACCCCGAGGGCGTGCCGATCGACATCTTCATCTTCGGCGGCAGGAGGAGCAGCGTGGTGCCGCTCGTGACCGAGGCGTACAACTGGGACCACGGCGTCTTCATGGGCGCGACAGCGGCCTCGGAGACCACGTCGGCGAACATCGGCGCCGTCGGGAACCTCCGGCGAGACCCCTTTGCCATGCGGCCCTTCTGCGGCTACCACATGGGCGACTATTTCACCCACTGGTTCACTATGGGTGACACGCTGGGCCACAAGGCGCCGCGCATCTTCTACGTGAACTGGTTCCGGAAGAGCAGCGGCGGCAGGTTCCTCTGGCCCGGCTTCAGCGACAACAGCCGCGTGCTCAAGTGGATGTGCCAGCGCGTGGACGGCAAGGTCGGGGCCAAGGAGACGCCCATCGGGCTCATGCCCAAGGACGGAGACCTGGACCTCTCGGGGCTCAATATCCCTGTGGAGAGCATGAAGGAGCTGATGTCCGTCGACCTCGCTGCCTGGAAGGCCGAGATCCCGGACATCGAGAAGCATTTCGCCCTTTTCGGCGACCGGCTGCCGGAGCGGCTCCGGCAGCAGCTGGAGGAGATGAAGAAGCGGCTGGGATAGATCTCGCAATACTGGTGAACTGATATCTAAACATGCCCCCTTCTCGCAACGAGGAGGGGGCATGTTCTATTTGTGGCTGTGCCCGCGAAACCGGTTGACAATAATGATGGCACAACATATAATCAAAGTGACATCATCTCATGCAGTCACGGGGGCCGTCATGAAGACAGTGACCATACGCGGGATTGATCCTGAACTGGACAAGGCGATCAAGGCCCGGGCGCAACAGAACAACCTGAGCGCAAATCAGTGGATCATCCAGGCGCTGAAGAAAGTCACCGGCACGGGCAAAGAGCCCGTTTACAAAACGTATCACGATCTGGACGCTCTCGCAGGCGGCTGGACAAGGGAAGAGACGGCCGAATTCAGGAAACATACGAAGATATTCGAGCGGATCGATGAGGACATCTGGAAATGAGGCGCTTCGTCATCGACACGAACATCTATGTCGCGTTCAAGAACAATCACGCCGCAGTCGTCGAATCTTTGAGTTTCTGTGATGCTATCGGCATGGATGCCGCGGTGATCGCCGAACTGATCACGGGTTTTACGCTCGGGACCAGGGAAGCAAAGAACCGAAAGGAATTGGTGGCGTTTCTCAACTCTCCACGCGTCGAGATCCTCGCGCACGATCAGGAAACAGCGGAATACTATTCGCTGATCGTAAAGAAGCTCCGGGCCAAAGGTAAGCCGATCCCCACGAACGATATTTGGATCGCTGCAAACGCCTTGAAACACGGGATGGCCCTCTATTCGTTTGACCGACATTTCGAAGAAGTGGACGGCCTGCTGCTGGTCGAAAGGAGATAGCCTCCGGAACAAGGCGGGGAAAGCATGCGTTCAACCTCCCATACCTCCCTCGTGAACGTCCTCGGCGTTGTCTATCTCCACTCCAAGACCGCGGAGGGGGGCGACCTGTACCTGACCCGCCACGCCGAGCCGCACCAGGAACATCTCGACATCCGGAACTGGTACGAGGACAGCTGGTTCACCGAACACCGGGTGAAGCTTTTGGGCACGAGCTCCGTCTACCGCGTACCCACGCGGCCCGTAGAGGGCACGAGCCTCGACCTGGTGGTCAAGCATAACCGGGTGGGCGAGGACGTGCCGCTGAATACGCACACGCTCGAGGAGTTCATGAGCGCCGAGTTCAACAGCCCCTGGGAGGAGTTCGCCCTGGTCATGGAGATGAACGACAAACAGGTCGGCCAACGATTGCAGTACATCAAGGTGCAGCGTCCCCTGGCGATCTACGTGCCGCCCGAGCGGATGCAGGCCTGGCAGAGCGGCAGGTCGCGTTCCAAGATCAACCGCATCCGGGCGCGCCACCCCGGCGTGGACCTGGACATCCTGAAACAGTACAAGCTTGTCTATGAATGGATCCGCGGCAAGAACCTCATCGAGCTCTTCGAGCATATCCGGCTCGACCTCCCCGACATCGTCCATCACCTGAAGGACCTGCAGAAGAAGGCGCTCGCAGACCTGGACCGCAAGGGCTACATCATGGCGGACATGAAGCCCGAGCACGTGATCATCGAGGAGGAGGACTGCGAGCGGATCGAAGCCATGGGGAAGGATGACGGAGCCCGGGCAGCGGCGGAGCAGGTCGAGGCGGTCTACAGCCTGCTGAACGCGGGAAAGTATTCGGTCATTGATTACGAGCTGCTGTTCCGCACGCCGGAGCACGAGGACCGGGTCAAGGCCTCGCGCCGCCACTCCTATCTGGACGACATGCGGGACCGCCTGAATCCTACGCCCCTGCCGCCGCATCTGGCGCGTACGGAGATCTTCGGCGTGCCCTACATCTTCGGCCGCGCCGAGAGCACCGGCGGCCGCATGTGGGTCGTGGGCCGGAACGCCCGGCTCTTCGATTATTTCCTGCCCGAACGGTGGCGCAAGACGCCTTCCTTGAGCCTATCCGACACCAATGAGGTGTTCTATACCGTGACAAAGGACAATATTCACCTGGTCTGGAAGACCTCGCGGGTCGGGGAGATGCCGGGAGCCGGGGAGTTTGGGCCGGACGAGATCCTCAAGATCAAGCGCTACGGTTTCAACAGCCCCTTCGAGGAATTCGCCCTATCGCAGCGGCTGAATGAGCTGGGCATTCCGGCGGTGTATGTGCGGGCGATCTACATGACCGGCAGCCTGAAGGTGGAGATCTCCGCGGACCCCCGCAAATACCAGACCCACAAGGACCTGGCCGATGTCGACGGCGAACCTGTGCTGGATGTGCAGCACAATTACATCACCATCCGGGGCTATTACAACGGTCCCGACGAATGGGTGGCGCAGGCCGAAGGCGCCTTGCTCACTCCCGTGGACCTGGTCAAGGCCGTCCGGAGGAAGGTCATCGCCGAGGAACGGAGCGCAGCCTTCCGGAGCCGGGTGATCGAGCGGTTGCGCGATGCAGGGTATGACGGCACCCTGCTCAAGGCGAACGATCTGTTGATCGCCCTGGACGCGGAGGGCAGGATCATGAACGACCGGTCGGGACAGCCGATGGTGATCATCAGTAATTTCGAGATCCTCTGGAAAACCGGCACTGCTTCCTGAGCCACCGTCTCTCCCTGCTGTTTCCCCGTGGTTTCCTTCTTCCCATTCGATCCTCCTCCGTTGTGATATGATAACCATATAAAGTACAAAGCTTGGTTCGTCGGAGACAACTGTTGAGGACGAGGGGAAAGGAGGATGCAATGAAAGTCACCGTTAGTGTCATCAAGGCTGACGTCGGTTCCATTGGGGGGCATATTGCGCCCTCTGCGCGCCTCCTGGAGGCTGTGAAGAAACATGTGGCTGAACGGGGCAAGAGCCTGCTGATCGACTGCAACGTGAGCCACACGGGGGATGATGTGGCAATCCTGATGACCCATACCCGGGGCGAGGGGGATTCCCAGATCCACAAGCTGGCCTGGGACGCCTTTGTCGCCGGCACGGAGGTCGCGAAGTCCGAAGGATTGTACGGAGCCGGCCAGGACCTTCTGAAAGACGCCTTTTCCGGGAACGTTCGTGGCATGGGCCCGGCGGTTTCCGAAATGGAGATCGATGAGAGGCCGAATGAGCCGTTCCTGTTTTTCGCAGCCGATAAGACCGATCCCGGTGCCTACAACCTGCCGCTCTATCTCATGTTCACCGATGTGATGAACACGCCGGGTCTGATCCTGTCGCCGAAGATCGGCAAGGGGTACCGGTTCGTGATCATGGACGTGAACTATACCGAGGGCGACCGGATCATCGAGCTGAACGCGCCCGAGCAGGTCTACGACATCGCGATGCTGCTTCGCGACGGCGAACGCTTCGTGGTGGAGTCGGTCTGGACGCGGGCAACGAACGAACTGGCGGCGGTCGTGGCGACGTCCCGGCTCCATAACATCGCGGGCAAATACACGGGCAAGGACGACCCGGTTATGCTGGTCAGGACGCAGATGAACTTCCCCGCCACCGGCGAGGCGCTTGCTCCCTTCCAGATCGGCCATTTCGTGGCCGGCGGGATGCGGGGCTCCCACAATATGCCGCTCATGCCGGTACGGCTCAATTCCGGGATCAGCTACTTCGACGGCCCGCCGGTGGTGAGCTGCGCGGCATTTTCCATGCACGAGGGCAGGCTTACGGGACCGCTGGACGCCTTCGATCATCCCTTCTGGGACACGGTGCGCGCCCGCATCGCCGAAAAGTCCATGGACATGCGCAAGCAGGGGTTCTTCGGCGCTGCCATGCTGCCCATGGCGGAGCTGGAATATACGGGCATCATGGAGAGGCTGGAGGTCCTGGAGAAGAAGTTCTCCGTCCGTGCAGAGGGGAAGAAGAAAGCAGCATAAGATCTGACGCGGAGACGGGGCGAAGAAGAGAAGCAGCAACGAATCAGAGCCGGGGCGCATACCCCGGCTTTTTCGTATGAACAGGGTCGTCTCTCCGTGCCTCCGTGTCTTTGTGGTCAATGCCGTTCTTTCGGGGTGTTCAGTGAAGAACCAGCAGATAGCCAGAATCTTCGATGAGATCGCCGAGCTCCTGGAACTCAAGGGCGAGAATGTCTTCCGCATCCGGGCATATCGCCGGGCCGCGCAGAACATGGACAACCTGTCGAAGGACGTTGCCACCCTGTCGGAGAAGGAACTGACCGACCTGCCGGGGATCGGCAAGGATCTTGCCGGCAAGATCGCTGAATATCTCGCCACGGGCAGGATCGCCAAATACGAGGAACTGAAGAAGGATATTCCTGTCGGGGTCCTGGAGATGCTGAAGATCCCCGGCCTGGGGCCCAAGAAGGCCAAACAGTTCCACGATAAGCTCAAGATCAAGAGTATCGATGATCTGGAAAAGGCTATTGCAGCGGGAACGCTCAAGGGGATGCCAGGTATTCAGGAGAAGACGGTCGAGAATATCAAAAAAGGAATCTCGCTGATCAAACGGGGCACGGACCGGAAACCGCTCGGCAGAGTTCTGCCGTTGGCGGAGGATATCGTCCGAAGGCTCAAGGAAAGTGGATCGGCAGGGAAGACCGAGGTCGCGGGCAGCATCCGACGGAGGAAGGAGACGGCAGGGGACATCGATATCCTGGTGACGGCGGAGAGCGCGGAAAAAGTGATGGAGGTCTTCACGAACATGCCGCACGTGGACCGAGTTCTGGCAAAGGGCGATACCAAATCGTCGGTGATCACCGAGGAAGGGATCCAGGTGGACCTGCGGGTCGTGCCGGAAGAGTCCTTCGGCGCCGCGCTCCAGTACTTCACGGGAAACAAGGAACACAACGTGCGGCTCCGGGAGATGGCGGTGCGCAAGGGGCTCAAACTGAACGAGTACGGCGTGTTCAAGGTCCCGGGCGAGAAGCGCATCGGCGGAAGGACCGAAGAGGAAATGTACGAGGCTTTGAACCTGCCCTTCATCCCGCCGGAGCTCCGGGAGGACCGGGGCGAGATCGACGCGGCGCTTGCGGGAACGCTGCCGGACCTGGTTTCGATCGGCGACATCCGGGGCGATCTGCACGTGCACACGAAAATGTCCGACGGGAGCCATGACCTGGAAACCGTGGTAGCCGCTGCCCGGAAGAAAGGCTACGAATACATTGCCGTCACGGATCATACGAAGGGACTGGGTGTGGCGCACGGCCTGGACGAGAAGAGGCTCGCGGAGCAATGCAAGCTGATCGACGGTCTCAACGAAAAAACCGTGGGATTCCGCGTGCTCAAAGGAACAGAGATCGATATCCGCTCGGACGGCAGGCTCGATCTTTCCGATCAGGCGCTGTCTGGGCTCGACATCGTCGTTGCATCGATCCATTCTGGTTTCAACCAGGACAGGGAGCAGATCATGAAACGGCTCCTGGCAGCGGTCCGGCATCCCTGCGTCTCGGTGATCGCCCATCCCACGGGCCGCATCATCGGCGAGCGGGACGCCTACGACGTGGACATGGAAGCGCTGCTTCGCGAGGCGGCAAAGCACGGTGTTGCCATGGAGATCAACGCCTATCCGCTCCGACTGGATTTGAACGACCGGCATGCGCTGCTGGCAAAACAGTACGGTGTGCCGGTGGCGATCTGCACGGACATGCATGTGACCGGCCAATTCGATTTCATGCACTACGGCGTATCCGTTGCCCGGCGAGGGTGGCTGGAGAAAAAGGATGTGCTGAACACGCTGCCCGTGGGCGCACTTCTCAAGAGACTCAGGAACTGCAGGAAGAGGGATAGCTAGTTTCATACAGAAGGGTTGCTTCGTGTATTCAATACATGATATAGTCAATCATGTCGGAAACAGTGACTAGTAAGAGGAGCTGCAATGCCGATTAATTTCAATATTAAAAAGACCTTCAAAATCAACGGGAAGGAGTACCGTTCTGTCGATGAAATGCCGCCTGAGGTGCGGGAAATGTACCAGAAGGCCATGGCGGCGCTCGGCGGCTCGCAAGGCGACGGCGCGCAGACCGTGGTGACGAGGACCGTTCACTCGAAGATCAATTTCAACGGGAAGGAATATGAGCGCGTCGATGAAATGCCCGATACGGTTCGGAAGGTCTATGAAAGTGTGATGAAGGCTGTTGAAAGGGGGGCGCTGCCGGGCGGGGACGCCGCTGATCCCGGCCAGGGCGCGGGAACGACGGGCTTGCACCAGACACACGGACCCAAGGAACTGAACGTGGAGGCGGCGTTTTCCCTGCGTTCACTGCTGATTGGCGCGGGCGTTATCGGCCTGCTGATTGTTGCCTATCTGCTGCTGAAATAGTGACCATCCCCTCACCCTTTTCTCACTTCTGCATTCCGGTAGGTCGCTTCGATCTCGTTCTTCAATCCCCGAAAGTCGCCCTCCTCGTTTGTCCTGATCACCACTTTGCGCAGGCCGTTCCGCACCCCTTCATAGGACGTAAGAATGCCGTGAAGATGGTAGCCGTGTTTCCGGATGATGTCGGCCACTTCACGGATCGAACCTGCGCGGTCCTCCAGCAGCACATAGATACGGTTCCCGCCATGGCGCACGCCGGTGATGTCCACCAGGGCATGGAAGATATCCTTGTCCGAGATGATGCCGCTGAGCGTGCCGTCGTCTACGACCGGCAGGCATCCGATGTTCTTGTCCAGCATGATCATGGCCGCCTCTTCCACCGGCGCGTCAGGAACGGTTGTTGTGACTTTGGTTTTCATCACTTCCCGGATCTTCGTGTTTGCCAGGAGATAATGGAGCTCGTAGATGTCGAGGGATGTCGCCTTGGAGGGGCTGTATTCCTTGATGTCCCGGTCCGAGAGGATCCCCTTCAGCTTGCCGGCCTTCACCACGGGGACATGCTTCACTCCCTTTTCCTTCATGAGGGCAATGGCGTCGGAAAGATAGTCGTCAGGGCCGACGGTGTACACTTTCCTGGTCATCCAGTCGGATACGAACATAAGCACCTCCGTGCCAAGTCCTGAAGTTGGGAAGTTGAGAAGGTGATGTGTTGCGAAGTCGAGCCGTTTCCCAGCTTCTCAACGTCGCATCCTCCCAACTTCGGCATTTCTCACATTCCCAGATAGGCCGCCTTGACGTGCGGATCATTCAACAGTCCGGCGCCCGTTCCTTCCATGGCGACGCGGCCGTGTTCGAGCACGTAGGCGCGGTCCGCGATGGCCAGAGTCTGCTTCACGTTCTGCTCCACGATCAGCACGGTGGCCCCTTCCTGCCGGATCTTCCGGATCACGTCGAAGATCTCGCGCACCAGGATCGGCGCCAGGCCCAGGGAAGGCTCGTCGAACATCAACAGCTTCGGCAGGGACATGAGCCCCCGGCCGATCGCCACCATCTGCTGCTCGCCGCCCGACAGTGTGCCGGCCTGCTGCCTGCGCCGCTCCTTGAGCCGCGGAAAGAGGGCGAAGACCATGTCCCTGGTCTGTTCCCGCTTCTTCCTGGCTTCGCCGCGGAGCGATCCCATGTCCAGGTTCTCTTCCACGGTCATCTCCACGAAGAGCCGGCGCGCTTCCGGGCAGAGCGCCATGCCGCGGTCGATGCGGTGGTAGGCAGGCACCGCGCCGAGGTCCTCGCCGTTGAACGACACGGCCCCTTTCCGGGGCTTGAGAAGGCCCGATACCGTCTTGAGCGTCGTCGACTTGCCCGCCCCGTTTGCACCGATGAGCGCGACAACCTCCCCCTGCTTCACCTGGAAGGAGACGTCCCAGATCACCTGCACGTCGCCGTAGAAGACGTCGATGTTCCTCACCTCAAGCACGTTCTTCCCCCAGATACGCCTCGATGACCTGCGGATTGGAACCGATCTCGGCAGGCGTTCCCTCGGCAAGCTTCTCGCCGTAGCTCAGGACCACAATGCGGTCCGAGATGGACATGATCACTTTCATGTGGTGTTCGATGATCATGATGGTGATGCCTTTTTCCTTGATTCTGCTGATGATGTCGATAGAGTCGTCCAGCTCGGCGGGATTCAGGCCGGCGAAGGACTCGTCCAGGAGCAGGAGCTCGGGCTGCGTGGCCAGTGCCCGGGCGATCTCAAGCCGCTTGCGCTTGCCGAGCGGGAGCCCCCGGGAGATCATATCGCGGTCGCCGGAAAGGCCGGTGAACCGGAGCGTGTCCTCGGCGATAGCCACGGCTTCGGCGCGATTCTTTGCCCGGAGGAATGCCGATGCGATCACATTGTCGAGCACGGACATCCGCTGGAGGGGTTTTACGACCTGGAAGGTCCGGGCCATGCCCTGGCGGCAGATCTGGTGCGGTTTCAAGCCCGAGATCCGGCTTCCGCCGAACAGGACTTCGCCCCGCGACGGCGCGTAGAAACCGTTGATCACGTTGAAGAGCGTGGTCTTGCCTGCTCCGTTCGGGCCGATGAGGCCGACGATCTCGCCCTTGTTCACGGAAAAGGAAACGTCCTTCACCGCGGCGAGCCCGCCGAAGAACCTTGATACCTTCCTGACTTCGAGGAGGCTCATGTGGTTGACCTCCCGGCGCCGAAGAGCTTACGGATTTTGCCGAAATCTCCCACAATGCCGTTGGGAAGATAGATGATGATGACGATCAGCAGGATGCCGAAGAAGGTGTGGTGCGCCGTCCCGAGCTTGGGGAGCGAACGGATCACTTCCGCCAGGAGCACCATGATCACTGCCCCCACGATCGGGCCGGTGAAGGTCGCCACGCCGCCGACCATGACCACCATGATGGTGATGATCGAGATGTCATGGAGTGCGAAGACGACTTTGGGATCGATATACCCCATGTAGTTCATGTAGAAGACGCCGGCGAACCCGGTGATCATTGCGCTCAGGATGAGGGCGATGGTCTTGTACTTGGTCGTGTCGATGCCCAGGGATTCCGCCGCATCCTGGTCCTCGCGGATGGCCACGAAATAGTAGCCCAGCTTGGAACCGACAACCATCTTGACGAGGTAAAAGGTGGCTACAGCAACAGCCAGGATGATGTAGAAATACCAGGTCTTGTCCACCCAGGTCCGCTCCTGCAGCATGATGCCCAGGTCGCCGCCGGTGACGCCGACGAGGTTCTCGGCAAC
>JAKAHZ010000170.1 GCA_021814615.1 Nitrospirota bacterium
GCCGTCAGACTCGGCCGGAGGATCGCTGCCAGCTTCGAGTTGCCCGGATGGTCGACGAGTTCTGTAAGCCCGGTTTCGAGTGATTTCACAGTGTCCTGAAGAGTCTTGATGTAATCCTCGGCGGCCGACTTCGACGCGTCCGACATCGGATCGAGCGTCCAGGCGACGAACTCGCGGATGTTCACGCGCTCCACCAGCGAGCCCGGGAAATCGAATTCGGCGAATTTGACGCGCGGCGAGCAGGCCGCAATGACCAGCGTATTCACGCCCTCGGAGGACATGTCGCCTTTGATCATCTGGAGCCCCTCGGGGCTGCAGAGAACGTCATGGGTCTTGCACACCGGCATCTTCTTGACGGAATTGGCGAGCTTGTCGACATCAACCGCTGCGCCGATGCCGCATCCTTTGCAGATATACAGGCCGATCTTCTTCTCCATCCCTTAGTTCCTCCTCAAGCTCTGGATGCTCTTCATCACGGCGGCAGTCGAGTCCTGCGCCGTCCGCGCCACGTCCACCGGCGCCTTGACCGTGCCCGCCGCGTACACGCCCTTGGGGAGCGCCGCCTGGTCGACGAAGCCGTCCCAGGTAGTCTTGATGCCGGCGCCCGAGAGGCTCTTCGCGGTGGGCTCCATGCCCGTGGCCAGCACGACCATGTCAAAGGTCTCGGTCACCTTGCCGCCGCCGTGAATGTCCTCGGCCGTCACCTTCACGTCGCCGTTCTCAGCCTGCTCGATCTTGGCGACCTTGCCCTTGAGGAAGGACACATTGGCATCCTGCTGAAGTTTTGCGTAAAACCGGTTCTCGTAGAGACCGGGGGTGCGGATGTCGATGTAGAAGACCTTCACTTTGGAATCGGCATACTGTTCGCGCACATAGGTTGCCTGCTTGAGCGAAGCCAGGCAGCAGATATAGGAGCAGAAGGGAAGATGATTCTCGTCGCGGG
The DNA here is from genome assembly GCA_021814615.1 of Nitrospirota bacterium. Taxonomy (GTDB): domain Bacteria; phylum Nitrospirota; class UBA9217; order UBA9217; family UBA9217; genus JAKAHZ01. The sequence goes on from JAKAHZ010000170.1 coordinate 944, forward strand.
ACCCTGCGCACTGCACGAACGCCACACTCTTCACTTCCTTGCCGTCCGAGGGGCGGAGGATCTTGCCGGCCGTCGGTCCGTTGGGCGCGGCGATCCGCTCCATCATCATGTTGGTCACTACGTTCTGGACCTTGCCGAAGCCCAGGTTGTCCATCTTCGTCGCATCATAGGGATTCCAGCCCGTGGCGGTGACGATCGCTCCCACCTTCACCGTGATCGTCTCGGGCTTCATGTCGAGCTTGATCGCGTCGTATTTGCAGGCCGCGGCGCATTTGCCGCACGATGCGCCCTTGCACGCCTTGGCGTCGATGACGTACTGGAGCGGAAAGGCCTGGCTATGCGGCAGGTAGGCCGCCTTGGTCTTGGACATGCCGAAATCGAAATCGCTCGGCCGTTCCACATCGCAGGCCTCGGCGCAGGCGTTGCAGGCAACGCACTTGTCGTTCACCAACCGCGGGGTGGTCTTGATCGTGACTTCGAAGTTGCCCTCCGAGCCGGAGATCTTCTCGACCGTCGCCATCGTATGGATAGTGACGTTTGCGTTGTTCTTGATCCGCTTATACTGGATCTCGAGACCGCAGTTGGGGGGGCACATCTTCCAGAAATACTTGTTCAGCTGCGTCACCCGACCGCCGAGATAGGGATTCTTCTCGACCAAGATGACCTCGGCGCCCGTTTCTGCCGCTTCGACCGCCGCCGTGAGGCCGCTGAAGCCTCCGCCGATCACCAACACCTTGTTTTCCGCCATGGTATCGTCTTCCTCCTTACAGGCAGTGAACCAGAATCAAAATTCAAAATGCAAAGTACAAAGTGTAAAGTGAGCGCTGGAACGAAAGTGTCAAAAAACAAGCGAGCGAAGGCTCGCTTCCGTCCTCTTTGCATTTTGTAATTTACATTTTGCAAGAAAGCTCCGGGGAGGAGAACCCTCCCCGGAGTGGATCGTGTGCTTAGTGCTTTACGGGAGCCGCGTCCTCGACCATCTGGACGTACGGCACCTTCTTGACCGTCCATGTGTCGGTCTTCAGATCGTAGTTCGAGTTCACGAAGCACTTCCAGTTGGTGTCGTCGATCTTGTCGAAATCGCCGCGGTAGTAGTAGCCGGGATACCGGGACTCTTCCCGGAACAGGATGTGCCGCGCATGGGCCTCGACGGAGAGGATGCGGTGATAGTTCTCCCAGCAGCGCATCAGCTCGTGCAGGTCCTTGGCAGCCATCTTGGAGGTGTCTTCCTTCAGCAGCTGGAGCCGGCGCAGACCCTCTTCCAGCATGGTCTTGGAGGTCATGTACCAGGTCGAGATGCCGCCAAAGTACTCGTCGGCGATCTTCTGCAGACGGGTCTGGAGCATCTTCGGCTTGATGTAGTTCGGGTTGACCTCAGGGGCCGTGGTGTGGTTCTTGTACTTCTCGTACACCTCGAAGGGCAGGTAGAGCTCGGCGGCCAGATGGTCCGGCGTCTCGTTGATCGTCGGGGTGTAGGAGGCGTTGTCCGCCATGAACGCCAGGGCGGCCTTCGCAGCGATACGGCCCTCAGCATGCGAGCCCGAGGAGAACTTGTGTCCCGATGCGCCGCAGATGTCGCCGCACATGAACAGGCCCTTCACCGTGGACTGGCGGTTGTAGTTGCCCACCGGCCACTTCTTGTTCCACTCTTCCGGAGCGCCCAAGTCATCGGGACCGCAGCACCAGAAGCCCGCGCAGCCCGCGTGCGAACCGAGGAGATACGGCTCGGTCGGCATGATCTCGGACGGAACCTTGTCCGGCTCGACGTTGTTGGACGCCCAAAGGCCGGCCTGGCCGATGGCCATGTCGAGGAAGTCTTCCCATGCCTCGGCGACCAGGTGCTTCACCTTCTTGGCGCCTTCCTTCTCGCCGAGCTTCTCCATGAAGGTCTTGTTGATCGCTTCCATGGCATGGTGCGTGTTCATGAGGATCGGGCCTTTGCCGAGCTTCATGTCGCGCATCATCAGGTGGTTGCGGATGGCAGTGCCGAGGTTGTCGACATACTTGCCGTACTTCGCCTTGGCCTCAGCCAGGGCTTCGGCGTTGGCGCAATAGTCCTCGCCGAGGGAGTTGGTCGCCTTGGCCTTGAAGAACAGGAACCAGGCGCCCACCGGACCGTAACCGTCCTTGAAGCGGGCGGGCACGAAGCGGTTCTCCATCAGAGTGAGCTCTGCACCGGCCTGCAGGCCGAGCGCATAACCGGAACCGGAGTTCCACACCGGGTACCAGGCGCGGCCCTGGCCTTCCTGGGTCGACCGGGGACGGAACACGTTCACCGCACCGCCGGCTGCCAGAACCATGGCCTTTGCCTTGAAGACATAGATCTTGTTCTCGCGGACGCTGAAGCCCGCCGCCGCTGCGACGCGGTTCGGCTCCTTCGCATCGTTGTAGAGCTTCACGATGAACACGCGCTCGTAGTGGTTCTGCTTCACGCCGGTGGCGGCACGGTTCGTCTCCAGGGCCTTCTTCGCGGCCTCGGCCACGATGACCTTGTAGGACTCACCGTTGATCATGATCTGCCACTTACCGGAGCGGACCGGCTTGCCGCCGTCCTTGAGGGAACCCTTGCCGGCTTCCTTGGCCTGAAAACCGTCGAGGGAGAAACCGTCGTCGCCGAGCTTCCAGATCGGGAGGCCCCACTCCTCGAAGAGCTGCACGGAATCATCAACGTGCCGGCCGAGGTCGTAGATCAGGTCCTCACGGACGATGCCCATGAGGTCGTTCCGCACCATTTTCACATAGTCCTTCGGATCATTCTCACCCATGTAGGTGTTGATGGCCGACAGGCCCATGGCAACGGCGCCGGACCGGTCGGTCGCGGCCTTGTCCACCATGGTGATCTTGATCTTCTTGGGGTTCGCCCAGCGGGCACCCTCATAGGCCGCGCCGCAGCAGGCCATACCGCCGCCGATGAGGAGGAGATCGGTCTCGACCGTCTCGATCTCAGGCTTCTTGCAGAACGAAAACGTGCAGGTTTCCTTTTCCATTTATCTCTTCCTCCTTATTTCTTGATGACCGGCATGGCCTTGGTCGTGGTGAAATAGCCCGGCTGTTTGATCTTGCTCTGATCCGCCTCAGGCTTTCCCTTGTAAGGATCGACCGAACCTTCGGCAGTCGTACGGATCGGGAACTTGAAGCGCTGCAGCTTTCCGTTCCGGAATTTGATGGTCCACATGATGGAATCCGTGCCGCGCATCGGGATGACGTTCGCGCCCAGGGGGGCAAAATCCTGGTAGGCCCGGATTTCGATCGCCTGCTGCGGGCAGATCTTCACGCAGTTGTAGCACTCCCAGCACTGATCCGGCTCCTGATTGTAGGCCTTCATGAGGTCCCTGTTCAGGGTCATGAGGTCATTCGGGCAGATGTACTGGCATGCTGTCTTGTCCTGCGCCTTGCAGCCGTCGCACTTCTCGGTAATCACATAACTCGGCATAGTACAAACCTCCTTGTAAGATAAACTGCGTCTGCAGTTTCAATAGCGTTACTACTTCTGGGTATGCGTGCCTTCCGCGTGGCTGTGGAGCTTGATCTCCACCTTCGTCGTGAGACCCGCATAGTAGGCCTTGAGGATCTCGAGGACTTCAGGACGGCTGAAATGATCCGGAACGTTTTCGCCCTCGGAGAGCATCTTCCGGAGCTTGGTGCCGGACAGCATGAGCCGGTCTTCCTTCTGGTGCGGGCAGGTGCGCATGGAGGCCATGCCGTCGCACTTGAAGCAGTAGAAGGTGTGGTCGATCTTCAAGGGCTGCGTCTCGAGCGAGCCCGCCGGGATCTCGTCGAAGATCTTCTGTGCGTCGAAGGGGCCGTAGTAGTCGCCCACGCCCGCGTGGTCGCGGCCGACGATCAGGTGGCTGCAGCCAAAATTCTGGCGGAAGAGCGCGTGGAGCAGGGCCTCGCGCGGACCGGCGTAGCGCATTTCCATTGGGTACCCCGCCTGGAGGGCGCTGTCCTTCACAAAGTACTTGTCCATGAGCGTGTTGATGGCTTTGGCGCGCACATCGGCCGGGATATCGCCTTCCTTCAGCTTGCCCAGAATCTGGTGGATGAAGCAACCGTCCATGGTCTCGATGGCGATCTTCGCCAGGAACTCATGGGAGCGGTGCATGGGGTTCCGGGTCTGGAACGCCGCGATCTTGCTCCAGCCCTTTTCCTCGAACATCTTCCGGGTCTGGGCCGGCGTCATGTAGAGTTCCTTGAACTGGGTCGGATAGTGGGCCTCGGACACGACTTTCACCGGACCGGCCAGGTTCATCTCGGGCTGGCCCATCACCTTCTTCACGCCCGGGTGCTCGGCCATGTCCAGGGTGCGGAACACGTTCTTGCACTCGAACTCCTTGTCGGCCTTGCTCATCAGGTACTTCTCGGTCACCTTCATGGTGGCCATGATCTCGCCGGACTCCTCGTCAACGAGCGTGATCTCCTCGTTCTTCTTGAGGCTGTTGCCGAACGCCGGGTCGCAGGAAAGCGTGATCGGGATCGGCCAGAACGTGCCGTCCGCCATCTTGTACTTGCCGCAGACACCCTTCCAATCCTTCTTGCCCATGAATCCGGTCAGCGGCGTGAATGCGCCGATACCCATCATGACGAGGTCAGACGTTTCGCGCGACGAGATCTTGAGCTGCTTCAAGGTCTTTGCCTTCTTCAGCTCCTTCGCCAACGCGGCGCCGGACAGAAGAAGGGGCATGAGCTTCTTCTTTTTACCATGCGGTTTCACCAGTGCCATACTGCGTTCCCTCCTTGTGAGAATTTACAGAATCATAGGTCCTATAGGTCGTATAGGACATATTATTTGGATGCCTAGCTCAGCAGCGCCACAACCTTCTTGAAGATGTCGTCGATGGAGCCGACGCCCATCACGGTCTTCATGATGCCCTTCTTGTTGTAATAGCTGATGAGCGGAGCGGTC
>JAKAHZ010000171.1 GCA_021814615.1 Nitrospirota bacterium
TCTATCGATGAGCTGCATACCCTGGTCGGAGCAGGCGCGGCAGAGGGCTCCATCGATGCGTCGAGCATGCTGAAACCCGCACTTGCCCGCGGCGAGATCCAGTGCATCGGCGCAACGACGCTCGACGAGTTCCGCAAGCACATCGAGAAGGACGGGGCCCTCAAGCGCCGCTTCCAGCCCATCTTCGTGCAGCCGCCTACGACGGAAGAAACCGTCAACATCATCAAGGGCCTCCGCCCGCGGTACGAATCGCACCACAAGGTGAAGATCTCCGACGAGGCAATCGTCGCCTCGGTGCAGCTGTCGGACCGGTACATCACCGACCGTTTCCTGCCCGACAAGGCCATCGATGTCATCGACGAAGCCGGTGCGAAGGCGAAGCTGATGCGATTCACCTATCCCGCGGAACTCAAGAATATCGAAAAACGGCTGAAGAAGCTCGAGCAGGAGAAAAGCCTCTTCACCCGGATCAAGGACTATGTCCGCGTGGAATCGATCCATGAAGAGGAAGACCGCCTCCGTGAAGCGCTTGACGGCATCCACAAGGACTGGAAGGATACGCAGGAGAAGAACATCCCCGTGATCGGCGAGGAGGATATCGCCGCCGTAGTGTCCCATATCACCGGCGTACCGCTCTCCAAACTGGAAGAGAAGGAAGTATCCCGGCTGCTCCGCATGGAAGAGGAGCTGCACAAGCGCATCGTCGGCCAGGATGAGGCCATCGTCGCCGTCTCCCGGGCCATCCGGCGCTCGCGCGTCGGTCTCAAGGCCCGCAGACAGCCGATCGGTTCGTTCATTTTCCTCGGCCCCACAGGCGTGGGGAAAACGGAACTTGCAAGATCGCTTGCCACCTTTCTCTTTGACAGCGAAGACGCTCTGATCCGCGTTGACATGTCGGAATACATGGAGAAGTTCAGTTCGTCCCGCCTCGTGGGTTCGCCTCCCGGGTATGTGGGATACGATGAGGGCGGCCAGCTGACCGAGAAGGTGCGTCGCCGCCCCTATTCCGTCGTCCTATTCGACGAGATCGAAAAGGCGCACCCGGACATCTTCAACATGCTCTTGCAGGTGCTTGACGACGGGTACATGACCGACAGTGTGGGCAGGAAGGTGGATTTCAAGAACACGGTCATCATCATGACCTCTAACCTCGGCGCACGTATGATCGACAAGGATACGTCGCTCGGGTTCCGGAAGGATAATTCGCTGAACCAGTACGTCAAAATGAAGGACAACGTGATTGCCGAGCTGAAACGGTCCTTCAATCCGGAATTCCTGAACCGGATCGACGATATGGTCGTCTTCCATCCGCTCACGAACAATCATCTGATGCTGATCGTAGACATGCTGGTCAACGAGCTGAATGCGCAGATGCTGCTCAGCAGAAACATCCACCTCGCGGTGTCCACGGATGTTAAGGAATGGCTGATCCAGGAGAATTTCCAGCCGACCTATGGGGCCAGGCCGTTGCGCAGGGCAATCCAGAAATATATCACGGATCCCCTGTCGGAGGAGATCCTCCGCGGCAAGTTCACGAATGCCCAAAAGGTTCTCGTGGCGCTGAAGGACGGGGTCGTGGAATTCCAGGAGGAAGAGGCCGGACTCCTGGCAAAGGTATAGCAAATATCTTTCCCGGGGCGGTCTTCCGCCCCGCGCTGTTCTCTTTCCTTACTCCCCTGGCAGTCTGAAGAGTTTCTTGGCAAGCACCGGCGACGGCAGGGCAAGCGGCGTTACCTGCAGCGCGATTCCAGCAGTTCCCGATTTCCTAACGATTCCCACCACTTCCTCGATCTCCGCGGTTGAAAGTGATACGCCGTCCGCCGACGACGCCTGGATGACGACAAGGCACTGGCGCACGTCCTTGACGGCATTCATCGCCGCGAAGGCGGAACGACCCACTAGTTCGATCGCCTGGCGATAGGGCATATTCTGCTGCTTCATGATGTCCCGGTAGGCGATGACGCTCCAGAAATAATCCATGCCGGCATTCCGCATCATCGTGACATCCAGCGCGTAATGTGCAAGAAGATCGGCAGAGGTCATCGTCGTTCCGGTCACCGGGAGCGGCATGCCGAAGCGCGGTGATCCGCCTGCCGCGCGGGATGCCGTCCTCAACTCCTCAACCACCGAGCGAATGCGGTCACGCTTCATTTCCTGCCATTTCCCGAAGAGCTCTTCATATTCCTTGTTCACTTTAAGCGTGCCCGGCGCATCTTTCACCTCAAGAAACATCTTCTTGGGCGACGGGGAAAATCCCTTTGCGGATTCAGCGGTCTTTAGTGCGGACTTTCCCATGCCGTCCCCCGGACTATAGAGCACATCCGGACCCAGGAGAAAACCGTCGACGGCATAGGCCGACACTGTCTTGACATAGTCGCGAAGATAGGCAACCGCTTCATCATTGAACAAGTCGATCTTGTCCGAGGGTTTCACCGAACGCTCCGCAAGATCGAAGCTGCGGTCTTCCCACGCGGGATGCGCTTCGACGACGTGGGGCAGCGCCCGGACGGGGAGAATGATGAAGATCTTGAGCTTGGCGCGGTGAACCAGATAGACAAGATTCGAGAGGCCCAGGGTATCGGGGGTGCCGTCCGGAAGAAGCGGCAGATCTGCAAGGACGGTGTTCGCACCCGAATCCGCAATGCCGGAAATATATGCCTCCTGTGACGCATACTTCGCCGGCATTTTTTTGAGATAAAAAGCCTCTACCGGGGACGGCCCTTCGGCATCGGCCGGCCAGGCCGCGACCGCCGCGCCGAACACGGCGATGACCGAGAGTACCCACAGTCGTCTTAGGCTGCGTAGGATCATCGTTCCTCCTGGTTTCTCAAGTCTTTATTAACGCACATGTGCCGCTGCAGCGACCGCAGCCTCCAGCGAAAGCTTGATCCCAAGCAACTGATCAGGAACGGCATAGACGTTGCGGACCGACCTGTTGATGCGCATAGCCGTACGCCGGTATGGCACCCATGCGTCTTGCAATGCCGCCCCCCATGTCTTCCGGTCTTCGTCCCCCCTCACCATCGATCGGACGGTGAATTGGTCGAGAAAAGGCATGATATTCTGGAGCGACCGCAAGGCGCTCTCATGGTCCTGCGGTGCGCTTCCCCCGGAAAACGATGCAGTCAGCGCCCGGGATCCCTTTTCGCCGGCGCTGGTTCTGCGATCCTGATCGAGTGTTATGACCGTCAGCGCCTGGGGCTTCGCATAATCGGGAAGACAGAGGACGGCGTCCTGCATGCCGACGGGAATGACTTCTGCGTCAGTTTCGAGGAATAGTACCGGCCCCTGATTTGCCTCAGGCAGATTGACGAGGAACGATCGCGCCTCCAGGGACTGCGTGGAGAATTGCACTTCCTTGAGTCGCTTCGTCGGCGTAGCGATTACCGGCCAGGGCTCTCCGAGAAGCAGCTCCCCTCCCCGACGTTCGAACGCCTCCCTCAACTCGCAGACAAGTTCGGGTATTCCTCCCTCGAGGACCGCGGGCCGGGAATCGATCAATTCGACGAATTCGCGCAACGGCAGTTCTTCGATGGTCCGGCCAAAGAACGATCGCGCCTGCACATCGAAATAAGCTATGCATTGCGCGCTGAAACGCCGCTTTCGCAGCACCCCCGCCGCAGACCGCCATCGCACGAAGGCCGACGTGATCTTTCTGTTTTCGATTGCCCGGGCAAGATCCTGCATCTCCCGGAAGAGGCTGGCAAGGGAATCAATATCGCGCGGAAATTCCCTGCGTAACTCCTCCAGTGTGGCCTCGCGTTCGGGCAGTACGGTTACCCGGCGATCCGGCAATGCCACCTGGTAGGAGGCAGGGAGCAAGCGGGGCTCTTCGGAAAGGCCGAGCGTCTTCCGCAGGCGGGCGACGCCGCCGGTTCCCAGTCCGAAGACCACAGGGAGTCCCGCATTGAACAGCAGGCCCGCTTCTTCATGACCGGCCAGGATCCCTCCCGCTGCCTGTTCCGCGTCTGCCAGAACAACCCGCTTGCCGGCATGCGCCAGCAGCGCTCCGGCCGCAAGACCGGCCAGGCCCGCGCCGATGATGGCGACATCGCATCTAGACACCCTTCCGCCCTCCGCCGAAACAAAAAAAGGAAACAGGATCCTTCAGGGGTCCCATTTCCTTCTGCTGGTGAAATCTGTCGTGCATGTGCTATTTTTCTTTCGCCTTGTCGCGCATTGCTTCCTTGCGGGAAAGTCTGATTTTCCCCTGACGGTCGATCTCCAGGACCTTGACCAGCACTTCGTCGCCTTCCTTGAGTTCGTCGGTTACCTTTTCCAGCCGGCGTTCGGAAATCTGCGAGATATGCAGCAGCCCGTCGGTGCCCGGGAATATCTCGACAAAGGCGCCGAAATCCATGATCTTGCGCACCTTGCCCATGTACAGCTTCCCGACCTCCGCCTCCTGAACGATGCCTTTGATGATCTCCTTGGCCTTGTTGGCCGCCGCTTCATCGGCAGAGGCGATATTGATCGTGCCGTCATCCTCGATGTCGATCTTGGCGCCGGTCTGTTCCACGATGCTGCGGATGACCTTGCCGCCCGTACCGATGACATCCTTGATCTTCTCGGGATTGATATGCATGCTGATGATGCGCGGGGCAAAAGGATTCAAATTCGTGCGCGGCGCAGCGAGCGCCTCGAGCATCTTGCCGAGAATATGCATCCGGCCTTCGCGGGCCTGCTGCAGCGCCGACCGCATGATATCGATGGTGATCCCCTCGATCTTCATGTCCATCTGGAGGGCCGTGATGCCCTTGCTGGTGCCCGTAACCTTGAAATCCATATCGCCCAGATGATCCTCGAGCCCCAGGATGTCCGAAAGCACGATCACCTTGTCCTGCTCCTTGATGAGTCCCATCGCGATACCGGCCACGGGCGCCTTGATCGGAACGCCCGCATCCATCAGCGACAGCGTTCCGCCGCAGACCGTGGCCATGGAGGACGAACCGTTCGATTCAAGGATATCCGATACCAGCCGGATCGTGTACGGGAAGGTCTGTTTTGTCGGCACGACGGGCCGAAGAGCACGTTCGGCAAGCGCGCCATGCCCGACCTCGCGCCGTCCCGGTCCGCGAAGCGGCTTGGTCTCGCCGACGCTGAAGGGAGGGAAGTTATAATGAAGCATGAAGGTCTTAAAATACTCGCCTTCCAGTGCGTCAATGCGCTGTTCGTCCTCAGAGGTGCCAAGGGTGGTTACTACCAGCGCCTGCGTTTCTCCGCGGGTAAAAAGCGCCGAACCATGCGTACGGGGCAGCATGCCCACAAGACAGCTGATGGGACGAATCTCCGTCGGCTTTCTGCCGTCAGCCCGGATGTTCTTTTCCAGGATGATCCGCCGCACTTCGTCCTTTTCCACATTGTGAAAGATATGGGAGATCTGGACGCTCCGCGCAGGGTCGTCATCCTTCTTCAGCTTCTCCTTGATCTCGTCGCGAAGCGCATCGAGCGTCTTCTGCCGCTCCATCTTGTTGGGGATGATGATGCAGGAGCGCAGACGCTCGATCGCCATGGCAGCGACCTGTTTCTCCAGCTCCTTGTCGATCTCGACCGTCTTGACGACCCGTTTCTGCTTGCCGACCTTGGCCACAAGATCATTCTGGAGCTTTACCAAGCGCTTGATCTCGCCGTGAGCGACCGACAGTGCCTCGAGCATCTGGTCTTCGGTCAGCTCATTCGCGCCGCCTTCCACCATCATGATGGCGTCGGCAGTGCCGGCGACGACCAGGTTGAGCGACGAAGCCTCTATCTCCTTCAGCCCCGGATTGATGCGGAAGGAGCCGTCGATGTACCCGACCCGCACCGCGCCGATGGGACCGTTGAAGGGGATGTAGA
>JAKAHZ010000036.1 GCA_021814615.1 Nitrospirota bacterium
GCTGCTTACGGGACCCATGGCAACGGTCCCGCTGATCATACCGTTCACCGGCGATCCGGCGGCTCCCGTCAGATTGCCGGAGGAAGTATTCAGTTGATTGATCAGGGCCTGCATATCCGCTGCTGTAAGACCGGACAGGTTGACTGATGCGTCGTTCATGAACGCCGTCATCGCCGTGGCCAGGGAGCTCGTTCCCGCTGTGGACTGCATCATTGTGCCGCTCATCATGCCGCCCATGCCGCTCAGCGAAATGGGAGATCCTCCCATCATGCCATCGAACATTCCGTCGGAGGCATCGTTCATCATGGCGGTGACGATTCCTGATGAGGTCGGCATTCCCAGCGTCTTCGCATACTGCGACAGCGCCGCAATCGTCATTCCGTAGTTCTTCATGCTTTGATTGACGCCGGCTGCGATTCCGGAACCTTGCAGCAGCGGATTGATCGGCAGGGTCCGCAGAATATCATCAACCATGAAGTAGGCGCCCACGGCGGCATTCGCCGCGGTGATGTTTGCATCCGTCATGCCGCCGGTCATCGTGTGCGCCCGTGCCTGGGCCATGGACGTAAGCGGTGTGATCTGGATGCCGGTCATGGTTGAACCCGAGACCACTGAAGGGATGACCGCGGTCATCATATCCCCGCTATGCATGGCCATGCCGGCGTTCGTGGCTTCGTCGGTGTACGTTCCGCCGCTCATCTGGAACATAAGGGGACCGGAATAGGTCCCTGTGGATACCATGAAATTGCCCTGACTGTCCGTTGTCCCTGTTCCGACCTGTGCGCCCATCGTTCCGTTATCGATAGCGTATGCTGTCACCGCGGCGCCGCTGACCGGTCCTTTCACGGCCGTACCGCTGATCGATCCGTTCGATCCAGCCGTGGTTCCGCCGCCTCCGCTCCCTCCTCCGCAGCTCGACAGGATCAGGCTTGCTCCGATGAGGAGGGGAAGAACTGAAAAGGCACGTGAGATGTTACGTCTGTTCATGTAGCACTACCTCCTGTAATTTGACATTATTCTAAACTAAGTCTATCGCTGGAAAATGTAAAGAGAAAGTTTAGAAACATCGCAACAATAGCGTTTCCCTAATTACGCAGGGAATGCAGATTGCAACAGTCCTGATTCTTCGGGGGGGGCAGACTCAATTTAGCGGAGAGCGGTTGCTGCACTGCAGAAGTTGATCGTGATGAGCACACAAGCAGAATGATATTCCTGCTTTGTACCCGCTTGCAGCTGGTGATTGTCATTGGTCAGGAGCATATTGTTTTCCTGTACAACTGTTTTTCAGCCGGAATTCTCAAGCGTTCCTGCCGGTAGTTCCGCCATCCTTCGGCACTGAATCAGGATCAGTGGTATCATCTGAGCGTACCGGTGACGCGCCGCAATGAAGCGCATTCCTTCGAGCTCCTTCGGTTGCAAACCCCGGGTAAGTATGCTATCATGCGGAACTTTTTGGAGGAATAGGGAATCATGACCGGGTTCATCCTTCGGTGGTCCATGAATCTTCTTGCGCTCGTTGTTGCTGCGTCGCTCATCAACGGGATCAAGATCCAGAGCATCTCCATGGGCATCCTGGCCGCCGGCATTCTGAGCGTGGTGAATGCCGTGATCCGGCCCATCGTGCTCGTGCTTACGCTGCCCATCACCGTCCTGACCCTCGGCCTCTTCACGCTCGTGATCAATGCAGTCATGCTGCAACTCGTGGCCTTCCTCGTTCCGGGCTTCACGATCGAGACCTTTCGCGCGGCCTTCTGGGGCGGCCTGATCATCAGCCTGGTCAGTTGGATGCTGAACCTCTTTGTGGGCGGAGACGGGAAATTCGTGTACATCAAGACCATCCGGAAGGACGGCAGGCGCCAGTGAATCGCAGGAGGACGGACGCATGACCCACATGCATATTCCCGACGGCATCCTGCCCGTCTGGCTCTGGTTGTCCGGCTTTCTCCTCATGGCGGCGCTGCTTGCGGCGAGCCTGGTCCGCCTCCGCGGGGTCGATCGGATGAAGAAGATACCGCTCCTGGGAGCCATGGCTGCGGCCATGCTGGTTTCCATGAGTCTCGAGATCCTTCCGCTGGCCTATCACCTGAACCTGTCGGTAGCCACGGGCATCCTGCTCGGCCCCGCTCTGGGCTTTGTCGCCGCCTTCATCGTGAACCTCATGCTGGCCCTCATGGGCCATGGAGGCATTACGGTCATCGGGTTGAACACCCTGCTCCTGGGCGCCGAGGCCGTCATGGGCCATTTCTTCTTTTATCTCCTGCCGAAACGCATGCCCGTGTTCTGGCGCGCCGCCTCCGCGACGGTTGCGGCGCTTCTGCTGGCATCGCTGCTCCTGATTGGGGTGGTCGCCGTCTCGTCGGTGAATGCCGAGGCCTTTTCCCATGAACATGGTCATGAACGCGGGAATGCCCTGGATCACGGCACCGAAGCGCCCGAGACGGTCAAGACCTTCGCCGTTATCGTGCTGACACTGGGTTCCCTGGGCTGGATCATCGAGGGAACGATCACCGGCGCGGTCATCCGTTTCATTTCCCAAGTGAAGCCTGATCTGCTGTCGCATGTGCTCCATGTGAAGCCCGGTCCGGAAGCCGGGGGAGGGAACGGCCGATGATCGATGTTTCCCGGGTCGATTACTGGGCAGCCAACGGTGCAAGCCCCCTGCACCGCGCCTCCGCATGGTCCAAGCTCCTGTTCGTCGCGTTCATCGTGGCATCCGCCGTCCTGGCGCGGCAGCCGTTGCCGCTCGCCGCGGGCATCGCGCTGCTCCTGGCGCTCGCAGCGGCGAACCGGCTGCCCTTGACCGCCGTCGGCATGCTGTCGCTCTATGCCGCGGTCTTTGCCGGGCTCTACGCAGCGAGCCTGCGCGGCGGCATTGCCGTCACGGCCGTCGTATTGCTCAAAGCCGTCATGCCGGCCTTTGCCGTGGGGATGCTGATCGTCACGACGCCCTATCCGCGGATCTTCGCGTTCCTGAGCTCCTTTCTGCCGGAGATTCTCGCAGCGGGCCTGTTCATGACCTACCGGACGTTCTTTATCCTGCTGGATATGATGCATCATTTCGGCACGGCTATCAGGCTTCGCGGCGGATTCTCGCCGGGGAGCATCATCAAGAATGCAGGAAACATCTCCAAGGGCATCGGCGCGCTCCTCGTCCGGGCCGTGGAGCGTTCAACGAGGCTCTACGCGGTCATGTCCGCCCGCGGGTACAGCGGAAGCATGGCGGAACCGACGATGGGCGGAGTCAATCCCTTCGATGTGCCGCCCATTGCCGCCGGCCTCTTCGTCCTGATGCTGGTTGCGCTCTGGAGATAGGATCTTCCGGCAGGCTGCCGGGTTGCTTGAAGGAGTTGCCGAACAGTGGAATTGCGCATTTCACCAGACAGCATCGTGACGGTCAGCTGTCTCAAACACATCTATCCCGATACCACGGAGATCCACCTCTGTGGACTGGATTTCGTCGTGAACCGGGGAGAGCGCGTCGTCGTGCTGGGAGGGAACGGCTCGGGCAAAACGACGCTCCTCTACCACATCCTGGGACTGCTCAAGCCGGATGAAGGACGGGTGACGGTGTTCGGTGCTAGTCCGTCGACGGAATACGACCGGGTGCGTCAGCGTATCGGCGTGCTGCTGCAGAACGTGGAGGAACAGATCCTGTCGCCCACGGTGCGCGAGGACATCGCATTCTCGCCCCGCAACTACGGCGTCTCCCGGGAGGAAACCGCGCGAAGGGTGGCGGAGGTCATGGAAGAGCTGGGCATCGCCCCTCTCCAGGACAAGATCTGCCATTATCTGTCAGGCGGCGAGAAACGCAAGGTCGCCCTGGCCGGGGCTCTCGTGATGCGACCCGAACTGCTCATTCTCGACGAACCCTTTGAGGGGCTCGATACCCGTTCCCGCGTGGAACTCGTGGAGATCCTGAACCGGAGGAACCGGGAGGGCATGAGCATCATCATGTCCACCCACGATCTGAACTTGGTGGCCAGTTTCGCCGACCGGGTGTATGTGCTCGGCAAGGGTGAGGGAGTGATCACCGCGGGCACCCCCCTGCAGATATTCTCTCAGATCGGAGCCCTTCGCCGTTCGAACATCGATCCGCCGGTCCTGTCCGAACTTTTCGTGAAATTGCAGGAACGGGGGGTCCCTGTGGAGATGCCGGTCAATGTGGACCAAGCGGTCGAAGGCCTGACCAGGCTGTTGAAATCATGATATAATAGATCGGTCTTCCGGCTGGCGGGCTGTTCGCAGTGGGGGCTTTCATGAAGCGATATCCCGAAACAGGCGGGAGGACCCTTGCGCGGGATAACGGAGGAAACTGATGCCGAGCGGTAACGGTGCGGAGGTGGCTGCAGTGAACGGTAACGGCGCGTACGGAAGGGGCATTATCATCTTTCTCGTGGCTGCGGTGCTCATGACCGCGGTCGCCGCCGGGACGATCGGAGGATATTATGCCTCCCGGGGCGAGCGCGGTGGTGTCCTGCTCGCCATGCTCTTTGTGCTCGTGATCCCGGTTCTTTCCTATGCGCTCTACCGGACGATGATCGCGCCCTACTACCGGCGCATGGAGGATGCGAACCTGGAGTTGCATATCAAGCAAGAGGAGCTGCAGGACACCAAGGACGACCTCTTCATCAAGTTCCTCGGCATCTATGACGCGAACTACGCTGCGAACTCGCCGCGTCTCTTCCCCGACCGCCTGAAAGATGTGGCGGATATAACCGCCCGCGTCATGGGAGCCGATGTCTGCCTCATCTACCGCTACGAAAAGAAAAAGGACGAATTGCTGCTCGCCGCAACCAACGGCTACCGCCAGGAGGCGGTAAGCATGGTACGTATTCCCGCTGGCCAGGGGATCGAGGGGTGGGTCGCGCGCAGGATCGAGCCCGTCGTGCTGAAGGAATTTGCCAAGGATGGCAGGTTCAAAGAGGCGCCGGGTCTTGCCTTGTCCAGCTACGCGTCGATTTACTGCCTGCCGTTGTATGTCTATGCCAGCGGCGGCCTGATGGGCGTGATCGAGCTTCTCTATTCCAAGTCGAAGAATTTCTCCGACGAAGAGATCAACTTCTTTACCACGCTGGCGGGGATCCTTTCGAATACGATGCAGAATGAGCTTTTGCAGGCCGAACTCCGCAAAATGAACATGGAGCTGGAACAGTGGGTTGCGGAAAAGACCGAGGAGCTCCGCTCCTCGGAGGAACGGTACCGGACCCTGGTGGAGAACGCCAACGAGGCCATCTTCGTCCTCTCCGAGGCCGGAGACATCGTGTTCGCCAACGAGCATGCCGTGCGCTTGTCGGGATTCGGCAAATTCGACCTGGTGCACAAGAATATCAATGACCTTGC
The DNA here is from genome assembly GCA_021814615.1 of Nitrospirota bacterium. GTDB lineage: Bacteria > Nitrospirota > UBA9217 > UBA9217 > UBA9217 > JAKAHZ01. The sequence goes on from JAKAHZ010000036.1 coordinate 5,341, forward strand.
CGATCCCGGCCTCATGCAATCACTGCTCGCCGATGCCGTGTCAGGAGGGCAGTCGCTCAAGAATGCGGACCTCAGGCGATCCGACGGGTCGACGGTGCCCGTGGAAGCGAGTGCCGTCAGCCTGACCCTGATCGGCAGAAAGTTCATTCAGTGCGTGCTTCGCGACATGTCTGCCTATGTCAGGCTGGAGCAGCGTCTTGCCGATAGGGACCGGGAGATCGCCGAGCTCAGGTCCCGAAGCAGTCGTTGAACCTTTCCTCCCATTCCGGTTATTCGTCTTTGCTTTTCCCGAATTCCTATGGTATAAAATATGCATATAATGGCGGCGATAAGTCGCCATTCAATTTTTAGGCCATGAAAAGCATTGTGTGGCGCATATGCAGTCTCCTGTCCGTTCTTGCCATCCTCGCGGTGCTCCTCTATGGCAGCAATCGGCTGCTCGATGTAACGGAGAGCGGAGCGCCCATCCTTGCCCGTCCCGACGCCGGCAAACGGCTTCTGATCAGCATGGAAGGGTTCCGGTTCGCCCAAACCGAGGAAGGCCGGGTTCCGTGGCGCATGTCCGCCAGCAACGCCGACCTGTATGAGAACAAGGAAGCCCGCCTCAAGAACATTGAAATCGTGTTCACGACGCCGGAGGGCAAACGGGCAGCGCTGATCGGAGAGCAGGGAACGCTCGACACGAGGAACGGCGATGCCAGGATCCGGCGGGGGAGCAGGGACGTCCGCATCGTTTCGAGCGAAGGGTATCTCATGACGACGGACTCTCTGGCCTGGAAAGCGGGCCAGCGTGAGGTCACGACCCCCGACGCTTTCAAGGTCCTGGGCAGGGACATCTATTTCGAGGGGAAAGGGTTCTCGGCCGAGGTCGACATGCGGAAATTGTCGGTGGACAGCAATGTCAAGGCGATTCTTCAGGAATAGCGTTCTTTTTGCCTTCTCGGTGCTGCTCGCCGGGGCGGCGCCGCCCTTCAGCCTCGAAAAAGGGAAACGGGAGCCCATCGTCATCACCTCGGGCCGTATGGAGGCCGACAAACTGGATGATACGGTCGTCTTCCGCGACAACGTGGTCCTCAAAAAAGAAGGGATCACGCTCAATTCCGATGTGCTCACCGTTCACTACGAGCAGGGGGCCCGGGGCGTGCACGACATCGAAGCGCAAGGGAACGTCGTGGTGCGCCAGGAAGGGCGTGTCGCCCTGTCCAGCAAAGCGGTCTATTACAGCAAGGAAGAGAAAATCGTACTGACCGGAGAACCGCGGATCGTCGAAAAAGACAACGAACTGCGCGGGGAAAAGATCACGATTTTCATCCGCGAGGACCGGAGCCTGGTCGAAAGCGGCAAGGTGCGGTTCTACCAGGACGCTCCCGTGCGGGAGCGTCCGCAGCGAATGCCGATCCGCAAACAGCGGACGGAATAGCCGTCTCCCCTCCGGGGAGAACGTGAGGCCAACGCAACAGCATGGAAGCGCTTGAGGCGAAAAAACTGGAGAAGACCTACCGCGGCCGAAAGGTCGTGAAAGGGGTCAGTTTCCAGGTGAAATACGGCGAGGTTGTGGGACTCCTGGGGCCGAACGGAGCGGGGAAGACGACGTCGTTCTACATGGTCGTGGGCCTCGTGAAACCGGACCAGGGCCGGGTCGTTCTGGACGGCACGGACATCACCAAAATGCCCATGTATCAGCGTGCGCGGAACGGCATCGGGTACCTCGCCCAGGAGCCCTCGGTCTTCCGCAAGCTCACGGTCGCGGAGAATCTCATGGCCATCCTCGAGATGATGGATCTGTCGGAACTGGAGCGGCGGGATCGCCAGGAGAGCCTCTTGGCGGAACTGGGGATTTCTCATCTCGCGAAGAGCAAGGCCTACACGCTCTCGGGCGGCGAGCGCCGGCGCGTGGAAATCGCGAGGGCGCTGACCCTTTCCCCCAAGTTCATTCTGCTCGATGAACCCTTTGCCGGGATCGACCCCCTGGCGGTCCAGGACATTCAGGGGATCATCCAACTCCTGAAGGGAAAGGGCATCGGGATTCTGATCACCGATCATAATGTGCGGGAAACGCTGGCAATCACCGACCGCGCGTATATCATCAACGACGGCAAGATCATCGAAGCCGGGACGGCTGCGGAGATCACGGCGAGCCCGCGCGTGCGGGAGTTCTATCTCGGAGAATCGTTCCGTCTTTAGCCGCCCGCGCCGGGATTCCGGCGCTGCAGGTGCTGCACCTCGTGAGTAATTATGGAAGCACGCCTTGAACTAAAACTCGCTCAAAAGCTCATCATGACGCCCCAGCTTCAGCAGGCAATCAAGCTGCTGCAGCTGTCGCGCCTGGAGCTTGCCCAGTCCATCTCCCAGGAGCTGATCGAGAATCCCATCCTCGAAGAGCTGTCGCCGGACATGGCCGACGAGGCTCCCGGTGCGGAATCTGAGAGCGCGGCGGAAACGGCAGCCGACCGGGCGGCGGAAGAACAGCCGTTGCAGCGGGAGGCAGATGTCGAGGGGGAGACGGAGCTCAAGAGCGAGATCGACCAGGTCGGGCCCCAGTGGGACGAATACCTGCAGGACATGAGCGACGGCCGGGATTACGGAACCTTCGAAGCTGATGACAGCGAACGGCCTTCCTATGACCAGACGCTCACCCGCATGCCGACCCTGAGCGACCATCTGCTGTGGCAGCTCCGTCTCAGCGTGTCGGACCCCGCGCTCCTTGCGGCCTGCGAGGCGGTTATCGGCAACATCGACGACGACGGGTACCTGCGGTCTTCCGTCGATGAGCTTCTGGAGGACAGGAAAACCGGCCGCGCCGTCATGGAACAGGCTATCCGGACGATCCAGCGGTTTGAACCCCTTGGCGTCGGCGCCCGCGATCTGAAGGAATGCCTTCTCATCCAGGTGCAGGCGCTGGGCATGCAGGGGACGCTTGTCGAAAAGATCATCCAGGACCATCTCTCTGACCTGGAAAAACGGAAATATCAGCAGATCGCCAAGGTCCTGAACGTGACCCCGCAGGACGTGATGGAGGCGTCGAAGGTCATCATTCACGAGCTTGAGCCGAAGCCCGGACGTCCCTACGCGGCATCGGACACCCATTATGTCGTTCCCGACGTCTATGTCGTCAAGGTCGAGGACCGCTACGAGATCCAGCTGAACGACGAGGGATTTCCCCGGGTGCGCATCAATCCCTATTACCGAAGGATCCTGGCCCAGAAGGACAGCGTGGACAAGACGACGCGGGACTACATCGAGGAACGGCTTCGCTCGGCGCAGTGGCTGATCAAGGGAATGGAACAGCGCAACAAGACGATTTACAAGGTCGCCGAGAGCATCGTCAAGTTCCAGCATGAATTCCTGGAGCACGGCATCTCCCAACTCAAGCCCATGGTGCTGAAGGACGTGGCGGAGGATATCTCCATGCACGAATCGACGATCAGTCGGGTCACCACGAGCAAGTACATGCACACGCCGCAGGGCATCTATCCCCTCAAATTCTTCTTTACCACAGGGTTCACCACGGCAGGCAGCGGCACCGAGGTCTCGTCGCTCACGGTCAAGGACGTGATCCAGAAGATGATCCGCGAGGAAGATCCTGCGGCGCCCCTCAAGGACCAGCAGATCGTCGAGGCGCTCAAGGTGCGGGGGATCGACATCGCGCGTCGGACCGTGGCGAAGTACCGGGAGGAACTCCGCATTCCTCCCACCAGCGTCCGCAAGCGGATGACGTAGAAACGGAATGGCGGAAAACGGCCAAGGCCGGCGGCTCTTCCGGTCGATTTGCAGTTCGATCAAAACGGCGGTTCATCATTACGAAGGAGGGTGTATGCAGATCACGGTCATTGGCAGGCATCTCGAGGCGACAGATGCGCTCAAGCAGTACGCAACGGAACGATTCAAGCGGCTGGATAAATATCTTCCCAAAAACTATGCGGCGACCATTACCCTTTCGGTCGTCAAGAAGGTCCACCATATTGCCGAAGCCATGATCAAGGCGGACGGCGTCCTGATCCAGGCCTCGGAGGAGACCGAGGAGATGTACTCTTCCATTGATTTGCTGTTCGAAAAGATCGAACGCCGCGTCAGGAAGTACAAGGAAAAGATCACCGATCATAAGCATGCGACCAAAGTCTCCGAGATGGCGAACGTTGCCCAGGCCGCCTCCCATCCCGAGGACCGCATACCCCAGATCATCAAGACCAAGCGCTTCGACCTGAAACCCATGGTCCCCGATGAAGCCGTGATGCAGATGGAACTTCTGGACAAGCCGTTTTTCATCTTTACCAACGCATCGAGCGGACATGTCAACGTCATTTACCGCCGCAAGGACGGGAACGTAGGGCTCATCGAACCGGCGATGTAGGAGGGGGCATGGCAAGAATCCAGGACCTCCTGGACGGAGATCTGATCATCGAGGATCTTCAGACGACGGACAAGGCCGGCGTGATCGGCGAGCTTGCCGCGCTCTTGCAGCGGAAGGGAAAAGTGGGCAGTGCGGACGACATCGTCAGGCTTGTGATGGAGCGCGAAAGCCAGGGCAGCACGGGCATTGGAGACGGCATCGCCATTCCCCACGCCAAATCCGCGGCGCTTGGCGAGATGGTCGTGGCGTTCGGTCGTTCGCACAGGGGGGTCGATTTCGCGTCGCTCGACGGCAAGCCCGCGTTCCTGATCTTCCTGCTCGTCACGCCCGAGGACCGGCCGGGCGATCATCTGAAGACGCTCGCGCGCATTTCACGGATCATGCGGAACCCCGCGCTCCGGAACGAGCTGACGCACTGCACCCGGAAACAGGAAATCCAGAGGCTTATTGTCGAAGAAGACAGCAAGTATCCGAACAGCAGATGAAAACGACGGTCAAGGACCTGATCGGACGGGCGGCCGTCCTTGCCGGCAAGGACGGTCTCGCACGGGAGGTCCGGTCGCCGCAGGTGAACCGGCCCCGGCTCTCCCAATGGGAAACGAGCCGCGACGTGGCTTCGAGCATCGTGCACCTCCAGCCCGCCGAGGCGGCGCATCTCTGCAAGCTGCCGAAAGGCGAGCGGCTGCACCTCGCGCGCGCGATCATGCGGAAGCATCCGGCTGCCATCGTTTTGAGCGGTGCGAAGATCTGCCGCGACTTGCTCGATGCGGCCGACCGCGCGTCCATTCCCGTCTTCAAGAGCGGAAACGTCCCGCGCATCGCGCGGACGCTCGAAGAGCGGCTGAGCCCCCGGGTCGGTCTGCACGGCGTTCTTGTCCAGATCTTCGGCGTCGGCATGCTGATCATCGGCGAGAGCGCCATCGGGAAGAGCGAGGCGGCGCTCGACCTGGTCCTTCGCGGCCACAAACTGGTCGCCGACGACGTGGTGATGCTGGAGCGGAACGACGGCGGCATATTGGGGGGGCCCACGGACATCGGCAGGGATCTGCTCGAGATCCGCGGGCTGGGCATCATCAATGTCCGGGCGCTCTACGGCGAATCGGCGACGACCGATCGCTGCGACGTGGGCATGGTGGTGGAACTGGACGAGTGGAAGAAAGGGGTGTATTACAGCCTGCTCGGGTTGCGCGAACAGCGGTACCGCGTGCTCGGCGTTAATCTCCCCTATCTCAAGCTGCCGGTCAAACCCGGTCGCAACATGGCGACGCTTATCGAGGTCGCTGCGAGAAACCAGATGCTGAAGCGGCGCGGCATTTATACCGCCCGCGAACTCGACCGTAGATTGAAACAGAGGCTGACACGATGAGTTCCAGACGACGCATGGTGGTCGTGACCGGCATGTCGGGATCGGGCAGGAGCGCGGCGCTCAAGGCCTTCGAGGATATCGGCTACTACTGCGTCGACAATCTTCCGTTCCCGCTCCTGCCGGCGTTCATCACCTTTGCCGAACAGTCCGATGAAGCCGTCCGCTCGGTGATCGGCATCGATACCCGGGAGCGCGGTTTTATCGAGGAATTTCCCGTGCGGTTCCACAGCCTCAAAGCAGCCGGCCACTCCATGGAAGTCCTCTTTCTCGAAGCCTCCGATCAGGTGCTCGTGCGGCGGTACAGCGAAACGCGCCGTCCGCACACGTTGGCACGAGGCGATACGACGCTGCTCGAGGCAATCCGCCGGGAACGGGAGGCCTTGGCCGAGGTGCGGACCCTTGCGGACCGCATCCTGGAAACGACGGATTACACGGTGCACGACCTGCGCCAGACCATCGAACGCTATTACAGCGACCGGGATGCCTCCCGCCCGCTGCTGATCACCTTTGTGACCTTCGGCTACAAGTTCGGCGCTCCCTATGATCTGGACCTGCTGTTCGATCTCCGATTCCTGCCGAATCCCCATTTTGTTCCCGAACTGAAACCGCAGACCGGCGAGAACCGCGGCGTGCGGGACTACGTCGCCGACCCGCCGGATTCCCAGGAATTCCTCCGGCGGCTTCAGGATTTTCTCCTCTACCTCATGCCCCGGTACCAGAGCGAGGGGAAAAGCTATCTCAACATCGGGTTCGGCTGCACGGGCGGCAGGCACCGCTCCGTGTCCGTAGCGATCGTCATTGCCGAGCGGCTCCGCGCCGCCGGCTACGAGGTGCTGTTGAAACACCGGGACATCATGAGGACCTAACGCGCAAGCCCGGGGTTCGAAAGGAGCAGGATCATGGTTGGTCTGGTTATCGTCTGCCACGAGGACATGGCGCCCGAACTGGTCAAAGCGGCGGAAATGATCGTGGGCAAGATTGAGGCCGTGGAAACCGTAAGCGTGAAGCAGGACAGCGCGCCGGAAACGCTGCGTGACCGGATCCAGCAGGCCATCAAGAGCGTCGACCGGAAAAAGGGCGTCATGCTCTTCACCGATATGTTCGGCGGGACGCCGTCGAATATCGCTCTTGCGTTTCTCGGGGACGCCACGGAGGTCGTGAGCGGGGTGAACCTGTCGATGCTGATCAAATTCGCGAATCATCGCGACGAGAAGACGCTTCCGGAGCTGGCGAAGCTGGTTCAGGAAGCGGCGCAGAAGAGCATCGTCATCGCCAGCCAGATGCTGAAAGGGAAGAAGTAGCATCATGATCGTCCTTCTTCGCATCGACGACCGGCTTATCCACGGCCAGGTGGTCGAGGGATGGGTGAACCATCTGAAAGCCACCTGCATTCTGGTGGCCGACGACAAGGTTGCCGCGAATCCGCTTCAACGGACGATTTTGGAGATCGCGGTTCCCCAGGGGCTTAAAGTCCTTATCGGCAGCGTCGGGGAAATCTGCGAAAAACTGCGCGCCAGGTATGATGCGGCCGAACGGGCGATCGTGCTGTTCTCGAATCCGGCGGACGCCCTTCAGTTCCTGAGGAACGCCCCCGCGCCGCGGCACCAGCTGAACCTCGGGGGCATGCACGCCGTTCCGGGGAAGCGACGACTCATGGATGTCCTCGCTGTCGATGACGCGGACCTGGACGCGCTGCAGGGCATCATGCAGCTCGGCGTGGAGGTCGATGTCCAGACCGTGCCGACGGAAAAACCGCATCCCCTGGCCAAGATCCTCAAGGCCTGCCTCGGCGGGCCGGGGACGCCGTCCCCCCATACCTCATAGAAGCGGGGAATACCGGGAATGGACCTGTTCGACAGCCATACGATGACCGCGATCGTCCTGACCGCGTTCCTGGGCGGATTCATCGGCCTCGACCGGACCGCGCTCGGCCAGTTCATGGTTTCCCAGCCCGTGGTCGCGGGACCGCTCGTTGGCTGGTTGCTGGGTGATCCGCGGGCGGGACTGGTGACGGGCGGAGCGCTGGAGCTGGTCTGGGTGCTCGATATGCCGATCGGGACCTTCGTGCCCGCTGACGCAACGGTTGCGACCGTTGCGGCCACCGCCATTGCAGCCATCGGCGGAGGGGGCCGCGCCGATCTTCCGGTGATCGGCTTCAGCCTGCTGCTGACGACGGTCATGATCCCGGGCACCATGCTGGCCGATCACCTGATGCGCCAGCGGAACGCCCGGATCCCCCAGCTCGTCCTGGATGAGAAAGGTCTCCCGAGCGAGGCACGCATCACGGGCTGGCATCTGGCAGGGCTGATCGCGTTCTTTCTGAAGTCCTTTATCCTCTGCCTGGTGCTGGTTCCCGCGGGGCTTGCGGTTCTGCCGCTCTTCGTCCGGCTGCCGGAACCGTTCCATATCGCCATGGTGCCGTTCATCTCGCTGCTCCCGCTTCTCGGCGTGGCTGCGATGACACGGAAACTGTCCATGCAGGTCCTGGACCGGTTCCTGACGATAGGCTTCGTTGTGGCCGTTCTCTGCGTCTCCGTGCTGGGGCTGCCGGCGCCTGCTGCTGTGTCCGCCTCCGCTTTGGGAGGATGGGTGGGAGCGCGTTATGGCAGAGCATAAACACCGTACCGTGCGACGGGCGGACCTCCTGGGCATGTTCTGGCGGTCTTTTTTCATCCAGGCGTCGTGGAGTTACGACCGGATGCAATCGCTGGGATTCTCCTTTGCGATGATCCCGGCGCTCCGACGGCTCTATCCGGATCCGGAGGAGTTCGCAGAGCGTCTCCGGTTCCACATGGACTACTTCAATACGCAGCCCTATTTCGCCTCGTTCATTTTGGGGGCCGCGGCGAAGCTGGAGGAGGAACGCGCAGCAGGAAGGAAAACCGACGCCGACATCGCGGAGGTCAAGAAGACGCTCATGGCCCCCCTCGGAGCGCTGGGCGACAGCTTTTGCTGGGGGGCGCTGAAGCCGCTTGCCGCCTCCGTAGCGGTCGCTGCTCTTCTTGTCGGGGCGGGATGGGCGCCGCTGCTCTTCCTGGCCCTCTACAATATCGGTCATGTGGCGCTTCGCGCAGGACTGATCGTTTCGGGGTATGGGACGGGCGGCGATGTTGTGGCCCTCATCTCACGATACAATTTCACGCAGCTCGCGCGGTTGTTCAAGGTGCTTTCCCTTTCGGTCATCGGGTGCATTGCAGGCATGACGGCAGTGTGGGAGCCCTCGTTCCGGCCCGCCGGCTCGCTGCCGGGACCGCTCCTTTCTGCAGGCGCTTTCGTGATTACCCTGGGGTTGGGCGCTCTGCTCCGCATGGGAGCGTCACCGGTGAAGCTGATGTTTGGCCTCGCGGCTTTGTGCCTGGGGCTCGCACTGGGAGGAATGATCTGATATGAAGAGCAAGGAACTGCTGATCGAGAACAAGCTGGGGCTGCACGCGCGTGCGGCCGCCCAGATCGTCAAATCCGCCAGCGCTTTCTCCTCGCGGATCAGTCTGAGCAAGGATGGCGTCGACGTGGACGGCAAAAGCATCATGGGTATCATGATGCTGGCCGCCGCCAAGGGTACGACGGTGCTCGTTCAGACGGAGGGCGAGGACGAGGATCGGGCATTGCTGACGATGGAACGGCTGTTTCAGGACAAGTTCGGAGAGAAGGAGTAAGCATCCTGCGGTCAGGGGTGTACCTATGGCGGAAAAGACATTACATGGGATCGCCGCATCGCCGGGCATCGTGATCGGACGGGCGTACCTCCTCGACCGCCGCAAGGTCGTGGTGGCGGGGCAGCAGATCACGGACATCAACGTCAAGTCCGAGGTCGATAAGTTCAAGAAGGCCGTCGCCCTTTCGAAGGCGCAGATCGAAGAGATCCGGAAACGGTTCACCAAGGACCTGGGAAAATCCCATCGCTATATTCTGGACACCCACATCATGCTGCTCGAGGACAAGATGCTCGTCGACGGCACGGTCAAACGCATCAAGGACGCCCATGTGAACGCGGAAGGGGCTCTCAAGGAAACCATCGAGGCCATCGTCCGCAAGTTCGACGCCATCGAGGACGAATACCTCCGGGAGCGAAAGCACGACGTGGAACAGGTCGGCGAACGGGTGCTCCGGAACCTGGTCGGGAGGAAGCAGGAGAGCCTCGCCGATATCAGGGAAGAAGCAGTGATCATCGCCCATGACCTTGCGCCCACCGACACCCTGATGATGCGCAAGGACAAGATCCTGGGATTCGCCACCGATGCGGGGAGCCGCACCTCCCATACGGCGATCCTGGCCCGGTCGCACGGGATCCCGGCTGCCGTGGGCCTCGATAATGTGACCGCCTCGGTCAAGACAGGGGACGTGGTGGTCCTCGACGGCATCCACGGCATCGTTATCGTGGACCCCGACGAGGAAACGTTTCTCGATTATCTCAAGAAGCAGCGGCGCTACAAATACTTCGAACTCGAGCTGGACAAGCTCCGGGAACTCCCGGCGGAAACCCTGGACGGCCATGCCATCCGCCTCCAGGGCAACATCGAACTTCCCGAGGAGGTCATCGCCGTCGCCGATCACGGCGGCATGGGAATCGGTCTGTACCGTACGGAATTCCTGTTCCTAAACAAACAGACGCTGCCGACGGAGGAGCAGCATTATCAGGCGTACCGGCATGTGGTGGAACGGGCAGCGCCGAACGAAGTGGTGATCCGGACGCTTGATGTGGGAGGGGACAAAATCGGCCTTCCCGGCGTGTCGGAGAAGGAATCCAACCCCGCCCTCGGGCTCCGGGCCATCCGGTTTTGCCTGCACCGGCCCGATATCTTCCGCACGCAGCTTCGGGGGATCCTCCGGGCATCGGCCCACGGAAAGATCAAGATCCTCTATCCCATGATATCCCGGATGACGGAACTGACGGAGATCAAGGGGATCATGGAAGAAGTGAAAGGGGATCTGCGCACCGCCGGCATTCCCTTCGACGAAGAGATTGCCGTCGGCGTCATGATCGAGGTGCCGGCTGCGGCTATGATCGCCGACCTGCTTGCCAAGGAAGTGAATTTCTTCAGTGTCGGGACCAATGACCTGATCCAGTACACCCTGGCCATCGACCGGGGCAATGAACATGTGGCCTATATGTATGAACCGCTCGATCCCGCGGTCCTGCGATTGCTCCAGCGGGTCTCCCTTGCGGCGCATGAGGCGGAGATCGGCCTTGCCATGTGCGGAGAGATGGCGGGCGATCCGCTCTATGCCGCGATCCTGCTCGGCCTCGGATTTCAGACGCTCAGCATGAACGTTGCCGCGATTCCCTGGGTGAAAAAGGTGGTTCGGGCCGTTCGCATGCGGGATGCCGTCGAACTGGCGGATATCGTCATGCAGCAGCCTACCGCCGTCCAGGCGCGCCGCACGGCCGAAGCATTCATGCAGGAGCGGTTTCCCGAACTCGCCGCAGAATTATGATTCCGTCTTGTTTCAGCATCGCGACACGAGCGACGATGTGCAGGGCACATCGACATGCGTTTCATTCCGGAGATCATTCATGCAGGGTCAGCTCCTATGCGCGATGGAACAGGACAGGGAAGAGATGAAGCATGGGCATTCCCGGTCCCGCGTACGGGCATACGACTGCCGGCGGAGAAGAATCCTGACAGGAGGAGTGCTGCTGGCAGGGGTGTTCATCCTTGCCATGCTCACTCCTTCTGCCGCAACGGCAGAGGGGCCGCTCAAGGTCAGGAACCAGTTTCCGCTCTTGATCCCGGTACATCCTCCCTATCTGGAAAGCGCGGAAGTCCGGGATGAAATTGTCGCATCCCTCTCCCATTCCAGCACCTATCTCACCGAGGCATCCAAACAGTGGGCCGTCGGCATCGATATCGAACTGACGGAGTTGAACATCCGGCTCAAAAAACGGATCGGGGACCGCAATGAAATCGGCCTGGATGTTCCGGTGATCCGGCCCTCCGGCGGTTTTTTTGACGTACCGCTTGCCGACTGGCACAATCTTCTCGGTGCAGGAGACTATGGACGGCACAACCGGCCGCCCAATTCCTTTCTCTACCAGGTGCTGTTCAACGGAAATCCGGTCATCATTCCGAAGAACGACAGGTCGGGTCTCGGCGATCTCCGGGCCGCCTGGAAAGTGAAGCTGCATGACGCCGGGCCGGTCGTGAGCCTGCTGGTCGATGCGGAAGCGCCGACCGGCGATGCCCGGACGGGGTACGGGAACGGAAGCTACGATTTCGGCGCCGCCCTCCTGCTTGACGCCGCGTTCGGCCGAACATACCGCGTGTATGCAAATGCCGGCGTCGTTTCTCCCGGAGACTGGAAAGGCTATCAGACGATCCCCCTCCGCGCCTTCGGCTACGGCGGCCTGGGGATCGAGGCCGCCTGGTGGGAGCGGTTCCACGTGATCGTCCAGACCGTGGTGGCAGGGTCTCCCTTTCCGTCGACGGGGATCCGGGAGATCGACTGGCCGGGGGTGCTCCTGACCTTCGGCGGCCGGTACTCCTGGCAAAAGAACAGCGTCGAGTTTTCGCTGACCGAGGATCCCGATACGGCAGGGGCGCCCGATTTCATCGCCAACGTCTCCTGGTCCTATGGATTTTGAAACGTGGGAGGAGGAAGCCATGTGCGATTTGAAGGCCTATCTCAAAACCGGAACGCAGGAAGACCTGGTGATGGAAGCGGTGAACAGCGTCCGGGTGGAAGGCGAGGAGGTTGTGCTGCGGAACCTCTTCGGCGAGGAGAAACGGGTGCATGCGGAGGTGCGGGAGGTCTCGCTCGCGAAGAGCCGGGTGGTGCTCGACCGGCGCTGAGATCGCCGGAAACCGCCGCCGTCCGCATCCTTCCGCGTACCTGCGGCGGTAATTCGCTTGACAAAAAAAAATAGTTGATTTATAAAATACTGTAAGTCTACAGACCTTTCATTCCTGTTCCGCTCGAATCCGTCACGAATCACGCGCCTATGGAAGATCACAAGCTGAGAGTATTTTGCGCAGTCGCGGAGACCAAGAGCTTTTCAAAGGCCTCGGAGCTCATCCATCTCACCCAGCCCGCCGTGAGCCTGCAGATCCAGGCAATGGAAGAGCTGTATGAAACGCGCCTGTTCGATCGCTCCGGGAATACCATCAATCTGACGCCCGCGGGGGACATTCTCTACAAACGCGCCAAGGAGATCCTCGCGCTTTATGCCGAGGCCCAGCGCAACATCAGCGAGATTACCGGCGCCATCAAGGGATCGTTGTCCGTCGGCGCGAGTTCGACAATCGGCAATTACCTGTTACCCTCCATTATCTCCGCGTTCAAGAAGAAAGTGCCCCAGGTCAACATCTCGCTCGTCGTGAGCAACACGAAGACCATCACGGAGAAACTGAACGCGGGAGAGATCGATATCGCTCTCGTCGAGGGCGACGTGAGCAAACAGCGCTTTTCCGTAGAGATCCTCATGTCCGACGAACTCGTCGTGATCATGTCGCCGGTCCATCCCTGGGCGGAGCGCAGGAACATCCCGGCCATTGAGCTGACCAAGGAGCCGCTGATCCTGCGCGAGGACGGGTCGGGCACGCGCCAGGTGATCCTGAAGCACCTGGAAGACCACGGTATCAAGCTCGACCAGCTGAAACTGACGCTCGTGATGGGCAGCACGGAAGCCATCAAGGGCGCCGTTGAGGAAGGCATCGGCGTATCGATCGTCTCCGCGTGGGCCGCACGGAAGTCCCTGAAGCACGGCTTGCTCAAGGCGACGGTGTTCAAGGACCTCAAGTTCCACCGCAATTTCAGCATCATTTCGCCGAAGAGAAACTATAATACCCACACGGCGAAGGAATTCCTGAATTTCCTCCGGGTCTATCCCATCAAATCGCCCATCCCCTGATCCACAGCCGTCTCCAGTTCTCCCGTTCCCGTTCGAACCACGTCATGTTCCCGGCCGCATATGTCGGCAGCAAGAGCAGGTCTGTCCAGCGGGTTGCCGTCAGGACTGCCTTTCCGCCGGTGACGATGATCGCTCCGCCGGTGTCGGTACGGTAGATTCCGCAGCCGGCGCCGGCCAACCGGTCCAGCACCGTTTTCGTGGGATGCCGGTAAGGATTTCCCGCGCCCGCGCAAATAACGGCGATTGCCGGCCGTACGGCGGCGAGCAGTTCCGGCGTGCTTGAGGTGCGGCTGCCGTGGTGGGGAACCTTGAGAAGATCGCATGCGGAGAGGCGTCCGGCAGCGACGAGTGCGCGTTCCCCTTCCACCTGCACGTCGCCGGGAAACAGGAACGTACGCGTGCCTGTCCGGAGGGCGAGCACGAGGGAGCGGTTGTTCTCCCGGGCATAGGCTTTTCCCGATCCCGCAGGAAAACCCGACGCGGGGTGAAGCACCGTGATTTGCAGGCCGTTCAGCAGCGTCTCATCGCCTGCTTGCACGATGCGAACCGGGATCCCCTGCGACCGCGCTTCAGTCATCAGCTCCGCATACCCGTCGAGACCGGCATCAAGGCCCGATGTCCACAGTTCGCGGACCCGCAACCTTCGGAGGACGGCAAAGAGTCCGTAGAGATGGTCGGGATGGGGATGAGACAGCACGACCAGGTCAACGGTCCTGATGCCGCGGTTCAGCAGGAAGGGGGCCACCACGCGGTTGCCCACATCGAACCGATTCTCCCGGACGCCACCGCCGTCGATCAGAACCCTTCGTCCGGAAGCGGTTTCCACCAGCGCGCAATCGCCCTGGCCAACATCGAGGAACGTGATCCTGTCGGCAGCAGGCCGGAACAGCGAGAGAAGGCCAAAAGATGCGAGAAGGGCTGTTGAGCAGAGGAGCAGGAGAACAGGTGCGCGGGGCGAGGGGCCGGTGAATTCGAGCGGCTGATACCGGCGCATCAATCGATGGTTCAGGATAAGGCCAAAGGAAAGGATGGCGATGAGCCCGGCGATAGTGGCCGTCCATCCGGGAGCCGGGAGGTCGACGGATGCAGCCGGTATGCGGGCAAAGAACGAAACGAGCGCAACGAAGCTGTCCGCAGCGGACTGGTTGAGCGGGGCCAGCGGCAAACTGCCGGTTGCGAGCGAGAGAACGCCGGAGAGGAGCCCGAGCGGTACGACGATGACCCCGGCGAAGGGGACGACCACCATATTCGCAGCAATGCCCGCAAACGAAAGCCGGTTGAAGTAGTGAACGACAAGCGGGCCTGTTGAAACGGTTGTCGCCAGGGAAACGACGAGGAGCAGCCCTGCCTGTGCCGCAAAATTTCCGAATCGCGACCGGGAGCGGGGGACGAGAAGCTGCCAAGAGCGAACGACGAAAACGATGGAGAACACGGAAAGGTAGGAGAGCTGGAAGGAGATGTCGAATAGCGCACGGGGGTCGGGAACAAGGATGATGAGGGCTGCCAGCGCCAGGACCGCTCCGGCGTCTCCTTCCCGGTCGAGGAGCACCGCTGCCAGGCCGGCAAGGATCATGATCAGCGACCGGAGCGTTGCCACCTGTCCGCCGGCAAGGAAGGCGTAGAACGTGACCGGCGCGATCACCGCAAGGGCGGCGAGCTTGCGCGGATCGAGAGACAGCGTGAGCCGGTGATAGATCCGTTCCGGCAGGAGGAACAGGAGCCTGCGGACCATCCAGTAGCACAGGATCGCCACCATGCCGAGATGGGACCCTGAAATGGAGAGAATATGCGTAACGCCTGCGGTCATGAAGCGGTCACGCAGCTCATCGGTTAGTCCGCCCTCTTCGCCCAGGACCATGGCCTGCAGCACGGCGGATCCGTCTCCCTTGGTCGCACTGGTCATGGCCTGCCGGATCCGCTCACGGAGGTCCTGGACGGTCCGCAGGATGCCGCTGCCCCGCGCTTCCACGGTGATATCGGCGTCGCGTCGGACGCTCAGGACCCCTTCGATCCCCTGACGCCGCAGAAAAGCGGGGTAGTCGAAACCGCCCGGGTTGCGGTAACCCCGCGGGGGAGAGAGCTTGCCGCGCAGGGAGATGCGGTCGCCGTATCCCAGTGAAGGAGAAGAAGAGCGGAGGATGACGCGGATCTTCCCGGAGGCAGGTGTGCCGTCGATGCGGGCGGCATCCATGAGGAAGGCGGTGCGCGTTTCCTCCCGGTCAAGGGGGGAGCTGATCCTGCCCGACAGGTCATGGACCGCTCCATCGAGCGCGGTGAGGCGGGTGAAGTGATCGGGAGCCTTGGAGGATTCTGCAGCGATCAGGAGGAGCATGCCGGCGGCAACGCCGGAACAGAGGAATGCCGCCCGGCGGCGGGGCAGGTGACCGTACATGACCGCAACGACGAGAAGCGCGGCAGCAAGCAGCAGGAAGAGGGCGGTCGTCCCGGGGAAATAGCGGCATGACGTACCGGCCAGGATGCCCGCGGGGAGGGAAAGCGCCAGCAGTATAAGGGGTGTGTCCATGACCGGTCCGGGTGGCTTCGGGGGAAGAGTGGGGAAACGCCGGTCTAGGGGTCGATCATGGCCACGTCGCGGACCGCGGTGGCCACGACCAGGATTTTCTGATTATTGCTGTCCTGGTCCACGGGGAGCAGATAAAATCCCTTCTCCTGCATCGTCTCCAGGAAGAATCCTTTCTTCCAGGGGATGGCCCCGTCGATGAAGCCGGTGATATTCTCGCCGTCCTTGAACATGACCAGCACCCGTTTCATGGTGGGATGGGTCCCGGCGAAGATCTTCTTCTCCTGATAGGAGGGATTGCCTTCGAAGCGTTTCACGAAGAAGATGGCCTTCAGCTCTTTCAGGCGCACCTTCAGCTGCTGCCGCGTTTCGTCTTCGATGAACAGATGGTCCTCGGCCAGCTTCAGATCGCTTACAAAACCCTTCATCATCTTCCCGTCGACGAAGCGGAGGATGATCTTTTCTGTCCCTTGCATTGCGTCCCTCCTTGATGCCCGCCCTGTGCGGGCTAGGTACGAGTGTAGCACAGGACGGAAAAAAGGCAACCGTTATCCGAGGTGCTTGCGGACAAGCTCGGCCAGTTCGTTGGCGTACCGGGTGATCTCATCCTCGTTTTCCCCTTCCAGCATGATCCGGAGCTTGGGTTCCGTTCCCGAATAGCGGATGAGCAGCCGTCCCTTGTCTCCCAGGAGCCCTTCGATTTCCTTCACCCGGGCGGCGATCGGCGGCAGCGCAGCAAGATCGCGGCGTTCCCGCACGCGAACGTTCACGAGGATCTGGGGATAGGCGCGCATGCAGGTGGCGAGATCCGAGAGGGACCTGCCTTCCTGTTTCATGATCGAAAGAACCTGAAGAGCCGTGATCAATCCGTCGCCCGTGGTATTGTGGTCCAGGAAAATGATGTGTCCCGATTGCTCTCCACCCAGATTGTAGCCGCCCTCGATCATCTTCTCCATTACGTAGCGGTCGCCAACGCCGGCCCGGACCATCTTTCCGCCAGCTTCCCGTAGGGTCAGTTCGAGCCCGATATTGCTCATGACCGTAGCAACGAGGGTGTTGTGGTTGAGCCTGCCCTGCCTGATCATGTGCAGGGCGCAGACGGCCATGACCGTGTCGCCGTCCACCACTCGGCCGTTCTCGTCGCAAAGGATGACGCGGTCGGCGTCTCCGTCGTAGGCGATGCCGAGGTTCGCCCGGTTGGCGATCACGGCGCGCGAGATCGTTTCAGGATGGAGCGATCCGCAGCCGTGGTTGATGTTCATACCGTTCGGCTGGTCGTAGAGCGAGATGACCTCGGCCCCCAGCTCGATCAGAATGCGCGGGCCGATCTTGTAGGCGGCGCCGTTTGCCGAGTCGACGACGACGCGGAGTCCCGCGAGGTCCATGCCCCGGGGGATCGAGGACTTGACGTATTCGTTGTACCGGCCCAGCGCGTCGTCGATACGGAGCGCCTTGCCGATCTCGGCTGCCGTGGGGCGGATTGCATCGATCGCACCGGAGAAGATGAGTTCTTCCATCTTCGCCTCGACGGCGTCGGGAAGTTTGAAACCGTCCCTGCCGAAGAACTTGATCCCGTTGTCCTCGTAGGGATTGTGGGATGCGGAAATGACGACGCCCGCGTCGGCGCGGAGGCTCCGGGTGAGGAACGCGATGCCCGGCGTCGGCACGGGACCCACAAGAAGGACGTCTATTCCCATGGAACAGAGGCCCGCGGTGAGCCCGCTCTCGATCATGTAGCCGGACAGGCGCGTGTCCTTGCCGATGACGATGCGGTGCCGCCGGGAGGTGTCCTCCCGGAAGACGTGCGCGGCGGCTCTGCCGATGCGCAGGGCCATCTCCGAGGTCATGGGGTCCTGGTTCGCCACGCCGCGGACGCCGTCGGTGCCGAAGAGCTTTCTCATGGCCGCTCCTTCTGGATCGCGATGGTCGCGAGGATTTCCTGTTCGATGATGCGAACCGCCTTGCCCTGGTAATCGATGCGCGGTTCGATTGTGAAGGTTCCGGTCTTGCCGGAGATGTCGATGGGCAGGGTCTGGATACCGGCAAAGGAACTGACGACGCCCGCGGGGCCTTCGAGGGTGATGCGCGAAGGCTTGATCGTGACGCCGGAGAGCCGGTAGCCCGGCGCGGGCTTCCCCTGGACCACCGGCTGCAGGCGCAGTGTTTTCCGCACGAGATGCTCAAGCTTTACGTCGATCTCGGAGGGGGCAAGATGGGCGACGGCGACGCCCGCCGGCCTGCGGATGTCGTCGGGGGAGATGCCGATGCGGTTACCGCCTTCCCTGGCGCCGGACAGATCGACGCTGCCGATCACCTTTCTCGACCCCGAAAGATCCCGCAATGCCCGCTCCTGGCCTTGCAGGCGGACCTCGACGGAGGCGACGACGTCGCCGACGACTGCCAGACCCTGCGGAACGTTCCGCAGTTCGAGCGGTGCCGTCACGGTGATCTCGGTTTTGCCTTTGGCGGTGACGTAGAACCAGAGCGTTACCGCCAGAAGGAGCGACGCAAGCTTGATATGCCAGTTTTCAAAGAGGATCCGCTTGACATCCATAGGGCTAGGATTTCCGCTCCCGTTTCTTCTTCACGAAGAGATCGGATACGATTTTTCTGAGTTTCGGCGCGTCGAGGCTGGTTTCAATGACGCCGTTCCGGACCACGGAGATCTCTCCCGACTCCTCCGAGACGACGACCACGACGGCATCCGTCTCCTCGGTCAGGCCCACAGCAGCCCGGTGGCGCGTTCCCAGGGCTTTGGAGAGGTTCGACGACAGCGTCAGGGGCAGGAAACAGCCGGCGGCGATGATTCGCCCGTTCCGGATGATCGTGGCGCCGTCGTGAATGGGCGAGTAGGGGAGAAAGATGCTCGTCAGGATTTCCTTGGACACTTTGGCGTCGAGGCTGGTGCCCATCTCGACGATGGTGGTCAGGTCAGTCTCCCGTTCGAGCACGATGAGCGCCCCGATGCGCTTGTTCGCCATGGAGACCGACGCCTTGACGATCTCCTCGATGAATTTCGAGCTCTCGACGGTGGAAAGGTTCTTGAAAAAGCGGCGCTCCCCCATCTGGGCCAGGGCGCGGCGGATCTCGGGCTGGAAAAGAATCACGACGGCGATGACGATCTGGGACCAGAAACTGTGAATGAGCCACCCGAGGGTGTAGAACTCCAGGGTTTGCGAAAGGACCAGCGCCAGGACGATCAAGCCGATGCCCAGCAGCATCTGGAAAGCGCGGGTTCCCTTGATAATCAGGAGCAGCCGGTAAAAGATGTAATAGACCAGCGCAATGTCGACGGTATCCTGAAACCAGCGATAATGAGCGAGGGCTTCCCGTATGTCGGCAAAGGTGGAGGACATGGTCGAAGAATCAGTACAAAGTGCAAAAAGTGATAAAGTCGAAACAGTCGATTATTACCACGGAGGCACTGAGGACACTGAGAACATCCTCGTATTTTCAATTTGCCATTTCTTTGTTTCTCGTGCTTCTGCGGTAGGTTTTGAATTCTACGAATCCATCAAAAGTCCAGCGAACAGGGTGCAACGAGAAGCGCCAGGCGTGGGACGACGCGTACTAGGTCCGCTGAGATTTTACGATCGCATCCGTCATCCGGGCGACCCGAACCATGGGCCGCACATCGTGTACGCGGAGAACATGGGCTCCACGCTCGATACCGAGGGCGACCGTGGCAGCGGTCCCTTCAATGCGCTCGCGGGGCTCTGTGATGCCGAGCACCGTTCCGATGAACCGCTTGCGTGACGTGCCGAGGACGATAGGGCAGCCGAGTGCCCGGAATTCATCGAGCCGCGCAAGGATGGCCAGATTGTGCTCCACCGTTTTCCCGAAGCCGATGCCCGGGTCGATCAGAATCCGGTCCCGGGGAATGCCCGCCGCTGTCGCGATCCCGATGCTCTCCTCGAGGTAGCCGAGGATCTCGGCGACCACATCGTCGTACACGGGGTTTTGCTGCATGTCCCGCGGCGTTCCCTTGATATGCATGAGCACCACTGCGGCACCGTGGTCGGCCACGACCCGGGCCATGTCGGGGGAGAACCGCAGTCCGCTGATATCGTTCACGATTGCGGCGCCCGCCTCCAGCGCTTTGCGGGCCACCGGCGCCTTGTACGTGTCAACGGAGACGGGAAGCGCCGTTTCCGCTGTCACTTGTTTGATGACCGGGATGATCCGGCGCAGTTCCTCATCCTCGGGGAGTGGCGCCGCGCCCGGTCTCGTCGATTCACCGCCGATGTCGATGATATCCGCGCCGTCCCGGGCCATCTCACGCGCATGGATGACCGCCCGGTCGGTCGTCCCGAATTGCCCTCCGTCGGAAAAGGAGTCCGGCGTAACGTTCAGGATGCCCATGATATGGGTGCGGCCGCCGAGGTCGAGCGTGCGGCCGGCAACGGAAAGGCGAAAATCGGTTCGCAGGAAGTTTGTGAGATGCTCTTGCAGCCGTCTGCCCAACCGTTGCAGCGCGACAGGTTCGGCGGCAAGCCGCTCGGCGCACCACCGTACCTGAGAAGGGGTGCCGATGACCGCGGCAGCGCCCGAAAGGCCCGTTGGCGGGCCCGGTCCTCCTGAACAGCCGGAAAGCGGAAGAACCCGGCGCAGCGCGGCGGTCTCGTCGTCCGTCAGACCGGTCAACCGAATGGTCAGGGCGCCGAGCCGCGAGATGCGTTCAGGCGACATGCGGTTCGCCTCAGGCTGCCGGCGCCGCAGGGTTGATGATCGCGTCGATTTCCGGACCGTCGAGAGTCTCTTTTTCGAGCAGAGCCTTGGTCAGGGCATGCAGCACGTCGACGCGCTCGGTGATCAGACGGCGGGCACGCTCGTAGTTCTCCATGATGATGCGTTTCACCTCGTCGTCGATCTCGACGGCGGTGTGCTCGCTGTAGTCGCGGTGCTGGGCGATCTCGCGGCCGAGGAAGATCTGCTCTTCCTTCTTGCCGTAGGTGAGCGGTCCGAGACGGTCGCTCATGCCCCATTCGGTCACCATCTTGCGGGCGAGCAGGGTCGCCCGTTCGAGGTCGTTGCCCGCGCCCGTGGTCATGTGGTTGAGGGCGATCTCCTCGGCGGCGCGGCCGCCCAGGAGGATGGCGATGTTGTTCAGCAGATGTTCGCGGTCGTAGGAATAGCGGTCCGCTGTGGGCAACTGGAGCGTGACGCCCAGGGCCATGCCGCGGGGAATGATCGACACCTTGTGCACGGGGTC
>JAKAHZ010000172.1 GCA_021814615.1 Nitrospirota bacterium
GTCAGGCTGTGGCAGCGCTGGCAGCCGTAGCTCCCGGTCACCACGTGGGCCGAGTGCGACCCGGAGTTCATCTTGTTCGTCGCGTTCTTGTCGAAGTTATGGCAGCCTTCGCAGGAGAGCGTGATCGCCCAGGTCGCCGTGGTGTTCGGCATGGAGTAGGGCGTGCCGGACGCCGTGCCCTTGCTGTGGCAGTACAGGTTGGAGCAGGTCTGCGTGCCGCCCACATAGGCGTTGGCGCCGGCGTTCGTGTTGTCGAAGGCTACGTTATAGGCAAAGTTCACATGGAGCGTCGTGGAGGTGATCGACGAGGTGACCGTGGCGTCGGAGGTCACGTTCACCACCGCGCTGTGGCACTTGGAGCAGGCGAACTTGTATCCCTGTGCCGTGGCCACGTGCTGCGCGTGGCGCGTCGACGTGGGCGGGTTCGAGGCGGACACGCCGTGGCAGGTGCCGCAGGCGCCCGTTGCCGCGTTGCCCCAGACGGGAATCGCATAGAGCGTGCCCGAGGCGACGCCATTGGAGTGGCAGGCCACGGTGCTGCAGTTGCCCAGGGTCGGGTTGTTCCTGACCGTGATCGTCTGGCCCAGGCTGTAGGTGCCGCCGCGGAGGCTGGCGTTCACATCGATGTGGCCGTCCCGATGTCCGAGGTTCGCGCCATTATCAATATGGCAAACAGTGCAAAGCATGGCATAGGTTGCCGAATGCTCCCCGTGAGAGCCGATTACCGCCCCTGTCGGCGTGCCGCGGGTGCCGGTAGCATCGGCAGGCGGATAAGCGTGACAGTCCGCGCAGGTCGTAACGCGGTACTGGGCTGCCGCATGATCGGGCATGACCAGCAAACAGAACAGCGCTGCCAGCACTGCAAAGGTCATAATAGCCAGACCAAGGACTTTCCCTTTCCCTTCAATCATTTGATCCCTCCTCGGGGCTGCCCCCAATTTCCTATTTTTTCATAATCTTTAACTGAATAATGACCAGACAATCCTGAAGAACCAATCTGATGCTTATAGCAATAGCGTCCTTTAGTATGCAATAGACGTTCCCAGATTAATTTTATTGTATTACATCAAATTATCAATATGTTAATTCATACATAACTACACTTTCCTCAATTCATTGATCGATTTTATTGAGCATAATCACTCACGATAGATCGTTTTTCGTCATATTTATAGCACTATAAGATATTTTTATATGTAAAGAGGGGAAAAAAGAAAAGGGGCGAACCGGCTGCTTCCGGATCGCCCCGTATCGTAAAGTAAGGAAAATGATCTGCGCTATTTACACGTTGAACCGAAACAGCATGATATCTCCATCCTTGACAACATACTCTTTCCCCTCGGAACGGAGCAATCCCGCCGCCTTTACCGCCTGCTCGTTCTTGTATTTGATAAGATCGTTGTAATGGAAAACTTCCGCCCGGATGAATCCTTTTTCGAAATCCGTGTGGATCTTGCCGGCGGCCTGGGGCGCTTTAGTGCCTTTCGAGATCGTCCAGGCGCGCACCTCCTTCTCGCCGGCCGTGAAATAGGTGATAAGGCCGAGCAGATCATACCCCGCACGGATCATCCGGTCCAGGCCCGACTCTTTGAGGCCCATGCCGGCGAGATACTCCTTTCGCTCCTCCTTCGGCAGTTGGGCGATCTCCCCCTCCACCTGGCCGGAGATGACCACGACCCTGGCACCTTCCGCATCGGCGATCGCCCGAACCGCATCCACATAGGAATTCGGCTTGTCTACCATATCCTCGGCCACATTGGCTACAAAGAGCACCGGCTTCGACGACAGAAGCGCGTATCCCCTGAGCCAGGCCTGCTCTTCTTCGGAATGGGCGCCGCGCCGCACCGGCTCTCCCTTCGCAAGCATTTCCTTCAGTCGCTTCATGAAAGCAACCTCGTCGGCTGCCTTTTTATCGCCGGTCTTGGCCAGCTTCTCCGCCTTCACGAGGCGCTTCTCGATGCTGTCAAGGTCGGCAAGCATGAGCTCCGCCTCGATCACCTCGATGTCCGTCTTCGGATCCACCCGGCCGGCAACATGCACCACATTCGGATCGTCGAAACAGCGCACCACATGGGCAATGGCGTCCACTTCGCGGATATTTGCGAGGAACTTGTTCCCCAGACCCTCGCCCTGCGCGGCACCCTTGACCAGACCGGCGATGTCCACGAACTCCATGGTCGTGGGCGTCAGTTTCTTCGGCTGGTAGATCCCGGCGAGCATGTCCAGCCGCTCATCGGGCATGTCAACGACACCCACGTTCGGGTCGATGGTCGTGAAGGGATAGTTCGAGGCCTGCGCGCCCGCCGAGGTGAGGGCATTGAAAATGGTGGACTTGCCCACGTTCGGAAGTCCGACGATGCCGCAATTGAAACCCATGCAAAGCTCCTTGAAGGTGAATCAGCGTCCGATACGCTGTCTCTGGACTGCGAGAAAGCCGGGGCAGTAAACTGCTCCCGCCCGACATGAGGGTCACTTCTTATTGAAGGCATTCATGGCTTTGACCGGACCATGAGCAAGAATGGTACGAACCGCCTCTGCTGCGCGGGAGATGGACCCCGCAACCTCCTGCTGTTCGCCCGCCAGAAAGGGACTCAGGACATAGTCCGCAGCATCCCGGCCGGCAGGCGGCCTTCCCACACCCACGCGAACGCGCAGGAACTCCGCTGATCCGAGGTGCTCGATAAGAGAACGAAGCCCGTTGTGCCCCCCGTGTCCCCCGCCAACCTTGACACGGACATCCCCGAGGGGAAGGTCCAGTTCGTCATGGACCACGATGAGATCGGATATGCCGGCGTTCGTGTACCGCACCGCAGCCGCAGCGGACCGGCCGCTCTCATTCATATAGGTTTGCGGCTTGACCAGCAGCACATCCTCGCCGCCGACCTTTCCCCGGCCGATCAGCGCGTCATACTTCGTCTGGGACAAATCAAAACGCAGGCCCCTGGCGATTTCATCGATTGCCAGAAAGCCTGCGTTGTGACGGGTATGCTCGTATTTTCTGCCCGGGTTGCCGAGCCCGACGATGATTTTCATCCGAAACAAGCTCCAAATCGCAAAAAAACAAATCCCAAACATTCCAAAACCCAAGACGCAAGCATCCAACCGATTGAAGCTTGACCCCTGGTGCTTCGAATTTATCTGGGATTTGACATGTGGAGCCTGGTGCTCGTCTTATTTCTTGGGCGCCGCTTCCTTCTTGGGAGCAGCTTCCTTGGCAGGAGCCGCCTCCTTGCCCTTGGCGCCGGCCGCAGGGGCAGCTGCCGCCGCCTCCTCGCCTTCCTTCTTCTTCTTCACGACCTCGGGCTCGCCGGCTTCGGCTGCCGGAGCGGCAGCAAGCATGGTCTCGAGCTTCTCGGCCGAAATCGGCGGCTGGATCGTGACCACCGTTGCATCGGCGTCCATGAGGAGCCGTACGCCCTCGGGCGCCTTGATGTCGCGCACATGGATCGACTCGTTCACGTTGAGCCTCGTCACATCCACTTCGAGGAAATCGGGGATCTGCGCGGGCAGGCATTCCACTTCGAGATGACGGAGCGCCAGCTGCATAATGCCGCCATCCTTCACGCCGAGCGCACTGCCCTTCACATGAACGGTCACCGGCACCCGAACCTTCTCGTTCATGGCAACTTCCATGAGGTCGAGGTGCAGGAGGTTCCCGCTGAGGGGATCAACCTGGAAGTCCTTGATCAGCGCCATTTTCTCGCCGGCTCCCGATCCGCCCTTGAGCGTAAGGTTGATGAGCGCATGCTCGCCGCCCTCGGCGTTCAGGATTTTCGTCACATCCTTGCTCACCATAGCGATGGGCATGGACTTGCCGTGGCTGTAGAGCACCGCCGGGATGTTTTTTTCCCGCCGCAGGCTCCGGGCCGTTCCCTTGCCCGCCTTCTCACGAATTTCTGCCGTCAATGCTACCCGTTCCATTTCACGCCTCCATTATCTAGACCCTGGTTGATTCTTCCTTGAATTAAAGAAGAGCAAATGATGCACGGCCGGTTCGGCCGCGCACCACGTCATGCGTCGTATTTCCATCGCTACACGAAGAGCGAACTGAGCGACGTCTCCTCGTGAATCCGCGTCATCGCCTCGGAGATGAGCTGCGCGACGGAGAGCACCGTCAGTTTCTTGCATTCCTTCTGTTTGCTGTCCAGAGCGATGGTGTTGGTCACGATCACTTCATCCAGCGCCGAATCGTTGATGCGCTGGATCGCGGGGCCGGACAGGACGGCATGCGAGCAGGCTGCGGCAATCGTTCCCGCGCCGGCATTCTTGAGCGCCGCGACGCCTTCGGTCAGCGTCCCCGCCGTGTCCACCATGTCGTCCAGCAGCAGGCAGTCATGTCCTTTGACGTCGCCGATGATGTGCATGACCTGCGCCACGTTCGCTTTTTCCCGCCGCTTGTCGATGATGGCTAGCGAGGCATCGAGCCGCTTGGCAAAGGCGCGCGTTCGTTCCACGCCGCCGGCGTCCGGGGAAACGAGCGTTAGGTTCCGGTACTTCTTCTCTTTGATGTATTCGAGCAGCACCGGCGCGGCAAAGAGATTGTCCACGGGAATATTGAAGAATCCCTGGATCTGGCCCGCATGAAGGTCCATCGTCAGCACCCGGTTCGCCCCGGCCGTGGTGAGAAGGTCCGCCACCAGCTTGGCCGTGATGGGAACGCGGGGCTGGGCCTTCCGGTCCTGCCTGCTGTAGCCGTAGTAGGGGAGGACCGCCGTGATACGCGCCGCCGATGCGCGTTTCAGCGCATCGATCATGATGAGCAGCTCCATGAGATGCCGGTTCACCGGCATGGCCGTGGGCTGCACGACGAACACATCGGATCCGCGCACGTTGTCGACGATCTGCACGTTGATCTCCCCGTCGCTGAACCGGGTGACCACCGCGTTGCCGATCGCGATGCCCATGCGTTCGCAGATTTCCCTCGCGAGGGCCGGGTTCGAATTGCCCGTGAACACCTTGATGCCGTGGCCTGGTTTTACCATGATGACCTCGCGACGCCGAAGCGTCCTTTCGCTGCACTGGTTCGGGGACAGGGAGTCGAACCCCGATTCAAGGCTTCAAAGGCCTCTGTCCTACCATTAGACGATCCCCGAGCAAGGGGTGAAACAGAAAAGGATAGGCAGGGTCGCCTATCCCCTCATGAACTGATGCAGAATCGGCAGATGCCCGGCGCCGGCCGGTGGTGCTCTCCGGCAGGGGCCGGAGGTTGTTCGAATACTGGCTGATGCGGCATCCTGCAGCGGGATCAGCTGTTTTCCGGCTGGGCGTCCGCCCGCTCCGGGCGCTTCGTGGGATTCGCCAGCTCCCGTTCGTACTCCGCGAGAACCTTTGATTCGATCATCTGTCGGGTCTCGCTGTTCAGCGGATGGGCGATATCCTTGAACGTCCCGTCCTTCATCTTGCGGCTCGGCATGGCCACGAACAATCCCGTGTTGCCGTTGATGATGCGCAGATCGCGGATCAGGAACGCATTATCGATGGTGATGGTCGCGTAGGCCTTCAGCCGCTCCTCGTTGGTTACCGGAAATACCCGCACCTCAGTGATCTCCATACGCCCTCCCCCAGCCGTAGGATCAACGTTGTCTGTGTCCGGATCCCTCCGTTACACGCTCGTTCCCAGGTGCTCGCTGTAGAGTGGCCCGGTCATGACCTCCGCCGGGTGGAGCCACCAGTTCCGCGATTGAAGTTGTTCCGCCGCCCTCCTGCAGGTTTGTTCGTTCTCGAACACGCCGAATACCGTCGGCCCGCTCCCGCTCATGCGGGCGCCCAGGGCGCCTGCCCGGAGCAGCGCCTG
>JAKAHZ010000037.1 GCA_021814615.1 Nitrospirota bacterium
CTCCATCTCCCCGATGGCCGGATAGGCGGATGCCGTGACGGTCTCGAGATCGTTATGGAGCCTTTGGGCGATCTGGCTGACTTTTAGCCCTGCAATATTAGTACAATCGACTTTTTTTGTCAACCCAAAATTCAGGTTTTTGTATGCCCAGGACGTGGAGGTTTCGAACCGGGGATTGACGAGCAACACCCAGAATGCCGGCGGCGGCGGGAGCGGTTCGAGCACCTCCCCCCGTCCCCGCGCGAGCGCCGTAGGACCGTAAAGAAAGAAAGGCACATCCATGCCCAGCCCCGTCCCGATGGCCGCCAATTCTTCCCGCCGAAGATCCAGCCCCAGGAGCCGGTTACAGGCCACGAGAACCGCGGCTGCGTCGCTGCTCCCCCCGCCCAGGCCTGCGGCAACAGGAATGTTCTTGCCGATCTCGATGCTGACGCCGCGGTTCCCGCCCGCACGGTCGACCACGGCCTTCGCAGCGCGCCAGGCGATGTTCGATTCCCCCTCCGGAACGCCCCGTGCGCCGCAGCGCGCCGTAATCCCCCCCGGCGTAAGCCGTACGGTGATCCGGTCGAAGAGGCCGACCGCCTGCATGATCATTTCGACTTCATGGTATCCGTCGGGACGTTTCGAAAGCACCCGGAGGCAGAGGTTGATCTTGGCCGGAGCCAAAAGGGTCAGTTCGTTCACCGATCGCCTCCTTCGGGCAGAAAGAGCGAATCGTCCACCGGCACATTCACCTCCAGGTCTTCGTACTCCACCGTCAACCTGACTGCCCTGGCGGGCTGTTCGATCACGACGCGCCGCGGGAACAGGTACCCGTTGATCCGTTCCTGGGCAAGAAAGGTGCTGCGGAAGACGAGACTGCCGCCGTCGTACACCTCGGCGGCCTCGATGGCGAGTCCCTCCGGCTGATCATCGGGCCGGGAAACAAAGACCCGCCAGAGCAGGCCGTTCTTCCGGAACTCGACGACGCAGTGTCCCTCCGTCCTGCATCCTGCCGTCGGCGCGGAATCCCGGGGCGCAGACGGGACGTTCCCGCTCAGGAGGGAGCAGAGGTCCCCGGGAAGAAGCGTGACCCCCAAAAGCCGCACGAGGTCCTCGCGGCTCATCTGGCGAAAAGTGCCTTCCGCGCCGCGGCGGAAGAGGATATCCCCGCCGCTCCAGAGAACAGCGAACTGCGGTGTTCCGAGGGGGTCGTACCCTTCGACGCGAAGCTTGCCCGCTCCCTGGAGCAGGACCGCGACGCTCTCGTAGGAGCGTTTCCTGCCCTGGTGTTCGGTCTCGACGCGCGCAGCCGCCTTGAGCCCGGAAAAGGACCGGCTCCGCTGCTCCAGTTTCTCGACCAGGGGTTCTGCCGGAATCGTTGTGAGGGAAAGCGTTGGGGGCGCGGCATGACACGCGGAAAGGATCAGCGCCACCAGGGGCCAGCGGAGAATGCGGGAATTCACGGCTTCGCTCTCTTGTTCTTTGTACAGGGATGCGCCGGAGCGGCGGACAGTGCCTTGGGTGAGGGCCCCTGCCTAGGGATTCTTCGAGGCAGGTTTGGGCGCCTCGTCCGCTCCGTCTTTCTTCGCCTCCGGCTTGACGAACTTGTCGGGATCGCCCAATCCTGTCGAGCGGAAACGGTCGCGCAGCTTCTGGTTCGCCGGATCGAGTTCCAGGGAGCGAATCCACTGCTCCCGAGCCTTGTCCTTCCTGCCGAGCTTCAGGTAGATGTCGCCGTAGTGTTCGCGCATTACGGCGTCATCGTTCTCCATCTTGGCGATCGCCTTGGCCATGACATCGAGGGCATCCTTGTACATCCCTTTCTGATAATAGGCCCAGGCAAGACTGTCCATGATATAGCCGCTGTCGGGCTTGAGCAGGAGCGCGCGTTTGATGAGCGACACCGCCTCATCGAGGTTCTCCCCCGCCTCCGCGTAACTGTATCCCAGGTAGTTCAGCGCGTCGGCGTGGTCGGGCTTGAGCTCGATCGTCTTTTTGAGGGCATCGATCATCTCGGACCGCTTGCCCAGCTTTTCATTCACGATAGCAAGCGAAAACCAGAGATCATCCCGGTCCGGAGCCATCTCGATGCCCTGCTTCAGCACCGCCGCGGCTTCCGGGTACTTCTCCCGGTCCATCTGCGCGTTGGCGAGATAGAGGTACAGGTCCGCCTTGCCCGGCTGATCCTTGATCGCCTTTTCCAGAAGCGGCACGGCGTCCTCGATGCGGTCTTGCTGGGCATAAATGTAGGCGATCTGCAGAATGGCGTCCGTGTCGTCGGGCTGCCGCTTCAGGATGAATTCGTACTCCTTGAGCGCCTCGTCGTACTCTTCCATGGCGATGAACACCGTCCCGAGATACTGCCGGATCTTGAGGTTGTCGGGCACGCCGAGCGAGGCGATGCGGAAGGCCTTGACCGCTTCGGAATACTGCTGTTTCTCCACATAGATAAGGCCCATCTTGACGTAGGCATCGTAGTTCTTGGCATCCGCCGCGACGAGCTTGCGGAGCTGTTCGAGCGCCTCATCCAGCGAATTTTCCTGAATCAAAAGCTGCGCCGCGCGCTGGCGGATCTCGATGTTGTGCGGATTCAGGACGAGCGACTTCTTATAGGCCTCCACGGCCTCCCGGGGCTGGTTCATCAGCTCATAGACCACGCCCATGCCGGTCCATGCCGGGTCGAAATCGTCGCGCAGGGCGATGGCGCGCTTGAATTCGGCCAGCGCTTCGGGAAAATGCTTCCGCTCCGTCTCGATCCTGCCGATGTAGTATGGCGACATGACGGACGCCGCGTTCTTCTTCTCCAGGGCGCGGAAGGTCTGGATCGCCTCGTCATACCGCTTGAGCGCCGCGTAGAGCGAGCCCAGGTACACGTAGGGTTCCTCCTGCGACGGATCGATCACGATCACCTTGCGGTACAGCGTGATCGCCTCATCATACTGCCGCTTCCCGCTGCTGATCCCCGCCAGGAGCATGAGCGACTCGGTCTGTTCGGGATCGAGTTCGATCGCCTTGCGGGCATAGAGGGCAGCATCATCCACCTTGCCGCGGTGCAGGGACAGCGATGCGAGCGCATCCGCAACGTCGGCTGACCGGGGATCGAGCCGGAACGCTTCCTCGTACTCGGCCATGGCGCCGTCCAGGTCCCCCCCCTGTTCGCGGAGCGATCCCTGCATGAAATGCAGATAGGCGTCTGCCTGCTGACGTTCGGCGGTATTCATGTCCCCGCGGACCAGTTCGGGAACGGTCGGTACGGTTGCGCAGCCCGCGACGAGCAGGACGAGCAACTGGATCAGAGGGATAGTTCGGCGTAGTGAGTACATAGAGGTAGTCTAAGCCTCCGGATGATGCCTGTCAAGACAAGGATCGCCGGATCGATGAGGATCGGACGCCTCGGGGTCATCGTTGACGCATGGTCGGGAACGTCACTCTCGTTCGATAAAGGACCGGATCCGTTCCAGGCTTGGTTCGATATCTGCGGCGTCATGCGCTTCGAGCGTATACACGGGGTCCGCCTTCGATTCCCGGAGCAGGCGGAAGAAGCGGTCGAAATCCACGGTCCCCGCGCCCAAGGCGGCATGGGAGTCCTCGTCTCCCGCATTGTCATGCAGATGGAGCTCGACGATGTGCCTTCCCAGCGCCCGGAACCACTCTTCCATGGCGACTTTGGTGAAGAGATTGAGGTGGCCCGTGTCGAAACAGAACCCGAAGGAGGGGGTGTTCATCCGTTCGATCAGCATGCGGAGCGCCTCGGGGTCCTCATCGAAGACGTTCTCCACGGCGACCTTCAGGCCGTCGATGGCCGACGCGGCTTCCATGACCCGGGGCCAGGTCTCCATGCTGTTCTGGAGCCACACCTCGCGCTTGCCCGCGTAACGCCACCGGTCATAGGCGGCGTGGAAGACCACGGACCGGGGCTTCAGGACCGCGGCGACGTTCAGGATCTGTTTGAACCGCATCTGCGTCGCCGAGCGGACCATGGTGTCCACGGCGCCGGGATTCAGGTCCATGAAGGGGGCGTGGATCGACAGCGACGGACCCCAGTCCAGGGTGTCGCGCATGCGCGCCACATCGCCCGGTTCGAGCTGGTTCAGCACCGACGCGGGGAAATAGATCTCGAGATCGTACTTCCTGCGCCGGAGCAGATCGAGATAGTCGCGGATGTTCGCGAAGGGAATGTGGATGTGGATCGGTACCATGCAGTCGTTAGCTCTTGGATGGACAGGAACCTGACGCGCAGGAGCCGGCGCAGGCCGGCTTGGATTCCGACGGCGCAGACGACGGCTTCTCCGAGTCCGTCGCTTTCTTGCGGTCGGCGGAGGGGTAATCGGTCACGTACCAGCCGCTCCCCTTGAGCACGAAGGAGGGGGCGGAAAGCACCTTGCGCACGCCAGGGGCGTTGCACAACCGGCACTCGGTGAGAACCGGGTCGCTGAACTTCTGCATGACGTCAAATCGTTTACCGCAGGAACTGCATTCGTATTCGTACATCGGCATACAGCATCACCTCAACAACAGGATATCAGGGGGACGTATTATAAACAATAGGATTTAGAAAAACAAGCGGAATAGCCGGCTTTTTCTGTACAACCTAAGTCTGAGTGTTCGCGATCCACAAGGTCCCTCCGCAATTCGCACAAAATCGCCGCTCATTTGACTCTGCCCTCTCCCCTACCTATACTTTACAGGTAAGCATTGCTTACATTACTATCATCGAAGAAGCATCCAGGGAACCGTGACACCCATGAAAATCCCTTTCAAACTTCTTGTTGTCCTGCTTTTCCTCGCCTGGATGCTCCCGGGCACGCTCGGCCGCGATCCCTGGAAGGCCGACGAACCCTACAGCTTCGGCATGGTGAACAGCATCCTCCGAACCGGAGACATGGTTGTTCCCGCCGTTGCGGGCGAACCGTTCCTGGAGAAACCGCCGCTCTATTACATCACCGCGTCCTTCTCCGCCCGTTTTCTCTCGCCCCTCTTCGATCGTCCCGTTGCCGCGCGGATGATCAATCTGTTCTGGATGGCCCTGGCACTGGTCGCCGTCGGGCTGACGGCGCGGGAAGTTGCAGGCGATCGTGCCGCGTGGACTGCGCCGCTCTATCTCATGGGCTGCGTCGCGCTCCAGATCCCGGCGCACAAGCTGATCACCGACGTGGCGCTCTTCGCCGGTTTCGCCCTGGGGTTCTACGGCCTTGCCGTCGCCAGGCGCAGCCCATCCTGGGGAGGCCTCTGGCTCGGCACGGGAGCGGGAATCGGTTTCCTGACCAAGGGGCTCCTCGCGCCGGGCATCCTCGGTCTCACGGCTGCAGTGCTGCCGCTTCAATTCCCCGGATGGCGCTCGCGGGAGTACGGACGCGCGGTCGCCGTCGCCCTGGCCGCCAGCCTGCCATGGTTCGTCCTCTGGCCAGCCCTGCTCTATCTCCGGTCGCCCGATCAGTTCATCGAGTGGTTCTGGTACCAGAACTTCGGACGCTTTTTGGGCTTTGCCCGCGCCGGCAAGAAGGACAGCCACTGGTTCTTTCTCCTGAACCTGCCCTGGCTGGCCTGGCCGGTCCTTCCGCTGGCAGGCTGGTCCCTCTGGAAAAGCCGAAAGAACCGGGAGTCCGGCGCGCTCTGGCAATTGCCGCTGTCCGCCTTTGCGATCATGCTCGCGGTCCTCAGTCTCTCGTCCAGCAGCAGAGAGATCTACGCGCTTCCCCTGCTGCTGCCGCTTGCCATTCTGGCGTCGGCGGATCCCGCCCCCTTCTCCGACCGCGCACGCCGCGTCACCCGCTGGGGTATCGCCGCATTCTTCGGCATGCTGGGGGCAGCAATCTGGATCGCCTGGTTTCTCGAGATCAGCGGCAACCCGGTCATCTCCAGCCGCCTGCCCGAGCACGCCGTTCATTACGCCCCTGCCGCAACAAGCCTGATCGCGGGAGCGCTGTTGTGCACTGCGGCGGGGCTTCTGGCGCTCCGGCGGTCCGTATTACCATCGGCGCCGCTTCTTGCCTCCTGGACCTCGGGCACAGTGCTCGCCTGGGGGCTGGTGATGACGCTCGGCCTTCCCTGGCTCGAAGCCGAAAGCAGTTACCGGGACACCTTTTCCTCCCTGCAGCAGGCGCTGCCGAAGGGATCTCGCTGCGTGGCCAGCTACGGCATGGGGGAATCGGAGCGGGCCATGGCCGAGTACTACGCCGGTGTCCGGACCCGGCCCCTCGAAGTGAGCTCAGGCGTCGATTGCGACCTGCTGATCATCGGATGCGGCAAGGAAAGAGTCGATCCCGTGCGCAGTGAAGACTGGCAACTCCTCTGGCAGAACAACCGGCCGGCGAAGCATCCGAAGGAACACTTCTCGCTCTACCGGCACCGGTCGTCCGGCGCCGCCCCCCAGGCGCTCTTGACGCCGGGGTTGTTCCATATCGATTGAAATTGACAGGCGCCCTGCTGCAGTCTATTATGGCTGGTTGCCGGCGGCCTCCGCCGGCCCCGCTCCGCATGATCACGTCCTTCACAGCACATTCACACTTCCGGGACCTCCTGCTCCTGACCCTGGCCTTTACCCTGCTCTTCGGCCTCTTCCTGGGATCACGGCCCCTGTCGGTTCCCGACGAAGGCCGCTACGCCGAAATCCCGCGCGAAATGGTGCAGTCGGGCGACTGGATCACGCCGCGCCTGAACGGCGTCAAATACTTCGAAAAACCCGCCCTCGTCTACTGGCTCACCGCGGTATCGATTTCCATTTTTGGACTGAATGAATGGGCGCTCAGGCTTTGGCCTGCGCTCTTCGCCCTTGCCGGATGCCTCGGCGTGTACCTTGCCGGCCGGCGATTCTTCGGCAGGACAGCGGGCATCTTCGCTGCCGTGGTGCTGGGAACCAGCCTCCTCTTCTACGCCATGAGCAGAACGCTGATCCTCGACATGGCCGTGTCGATCCTGATCTCCCTGGCGCTCCTGTGCTTCCTTGCCGGCGTGAGCGAGAGCGAGCCGCGCAGGCGGAAGATCCTGCTGTATGGCTTCTATGCCGCTTCCGCTCTTGCCATGCTCGCCAAGGGGCTGATCGGCATCGTGATCCCCGCCATGATCATCGGTTCCTGGATCCTGGTCATGAACGATTGGAAGCTCCTCCGTTCCATTCACCTGCCGACGGGGCTCGTGCTTTTCTTCGCGATTGCAGCGCCCTGGCATTTCCTGGTGCAATCGGCGAACAGGGAGTTCTTTGACTTTTATTTCATCCACGAACACTTCCAGCGCTATCTTACCAAGGTCCACGGCAGGTTCAAGCCTTTCTGGTTCTTCCTCCCCATCCTGCTGGCCGGCCTCCTTCCCTGGTCCGCGTTCCTGATCCAGGCGGTCCGCGCCGCACTGCCGCGCTCCTGGAAGGAGCGGCATCTACATCGGGAAACGGTCTTCCTCCTGCTCTGGGCCGTGCTTGTTTTCCTGTTCTTTTCCGCCTCGGACTCGAAGCTGATCCCCTACATCCTTCCGGTCTTCCCGCCGCTGGCGATCCTGATCGGCAGATATTTTGCGGGCGCATGGGAAAACGGAGTTGCACCGGGCCTTCGCGCCGGGTTTATCGCGCTCGGCGTTCTCGCATCGCTTCTTATTATTGCCGCTTTCGTGGCGCCCCGTTTCCGGCCGGAAATCGACAAAGCGGCGCTTTTCCCCGGCATCGTCCTGCTCGTCGCGATCATGCTTGCCGGCGCGGCAACCTCCTGGATCCTGGCGCGGAGATACGGGAACCGGTCGGTGCTGATCGCCGTCATCGCCACAACAGCGCTTTTCCTGACCGCGGCCAACACGCTCATGCCTGCCGTGGATACGCGTTCGATCAAAACGATCGCCGGCGAGCTCAAACCCATGCTCCGTCCGGGCGACGACGTGATCAGCTATCACACCTATTACCAGGACCTGCCGGTCTATTTGGAGCGCCGGATCACGGTGGTGGACTGGACCGGCGAGCTCGCCTTCGGCACGACGGTGGAGGACACGAGCGGCTGGATGATCAATGACGCGGATTTCTGGCATCGCTGGCAAGGACGGGGGCGCGTCTATGTAGTGACGACCAGGAAGAATTATGATACACTGCTTAGCGCGAAACTCGGCCCGCACCAGGTCGTGGCCGGCAACACCCTGAACATCGTCCTGCGGAACGAAGGAGGCGACCGGTGAACTATCTGCCGCTCATTCTCGTCGGCGTGCTTCTGAACGCCGCGGCGCAGCTCTTCCTGAAGGAAGGCATGCGCAGGATCGGCCATTTCGAGTTCCTCTGGGCGAACCTCCTGCCCATCGCGCTGCAGGTGGCGGGCAACCTCTTCATCTGGGGCGGGTTTCTCTGCTATGTAATCAGCGTGATCGTCTGGCTTTTGGTGCTGTCGCGCGTGGAGGTGAGCTTCGCCTACCCGCTGCTCTCGGTGGGATACATTGTAAATGCCGTTGCGGGGTATTACCTGTTTCAGGAGAATCTGTCGATCACGCGGATCAGCGGCATCGTGATCATCTGCGTGGGCGTGTATTTTGTGACGAGAAGTTGAAAGAATAAGATACAAGAACCATTGAACCGCAAAGCCGCAAAGGACGCGAAGAAGACCCGAGGTTCGAACCTTCCTTCGCGCTCTTCGCGCCTTCGCGGTATATTCGCTGTCGTTTTTCGTATTTTTCCGAGGCCCTATGACGAACAAAGATCAGGAGTTCCTTCCTTTTTCCCGGCCCTCGATCAGCCAAGAGGCAATCGATGAAGTCGTTGCCTGCCTCAAGTCGGGCTGGATCACCACGGGGCCCCGGGTCAGGCAGTTCGAGGAGGATCTGAAGACGTACGTAGGGGCGCCTTACGCCCTCTGCCTCACCTCGGCGACGGCAGGGCTGCACCTCGTGCTGACGGCGCTCAGGCTCAAGCCCGGCGACGAAGTGATCACCACGCCCATGACCTTCGCGGCGACGCTGAACACCATCGTGCTCGCCGGCGGCAGGCCGGTCTGCGTGGACGTGGAACCGGGCACGTACAATATGGACGTTGCCCGGGTGGAGAAGGCGGTCACGAAGCGCACCCGCGCCATCATGCCCGTGCATTTCGCCGGGCTGCCCGTGGACCTCGATCCGCTCTACGATATCGCGAGGAAGCACAACCTCCGGGTGATCGAGGACGCCGCCCATGCCATCGGGACCGAATATAAAGGAAAGCGCATCGGCAGTTTCGGCGACATCCAGGTGTTCAGCTTCCATCCCAACAAGAACATGACCACCGGAGAAGGCGGCTGCGTGGTGACGCGGGACGAACAGCTGGCATCCGACGTGGCGCTGCTCCGTTTCCACGGCATGGACCGCGAAGCCTGGAACCGGTTCGGCAAAAGCGGGAGCCAGCATTACGAAATCGTCGCGCCGGGATACAAGTATAATATGATGGATATCCAGGCCGCTCTGGGCATCCACCAGCTGAAGGCCCTGGACGGGTTCATCCGGCGCAGGACCGAACTGGCGCTGCGCTACCACGAGCTTTTGCAGGGCTGGCCGGAATGGACGCTCACCGCCGCGCCTGCCTACGGCCACCGCCATGCCTGGCATCTCTACACGCCGCTGATCAACCCGGACCGCGCGGGCAGGGATCGCGACGCTTTCATGCTGGGGATGAAGGAACGGAACATCGGCACGGGACTGCACTACCGGGCCGTGCACCTCTATCCCTATTACCGCGAGCACTTCGGGTTCAAGCGGGGAAACTTCCCGAATGCCGAATCCATCTCGGACCGCATCGTGAGCCTTCCCTTGTTCCCGTCCATGACCGATGGGGATCAGGACCGGGTGATCGCGGCGATGAGGGATCTGTTCAGGCAGTAACCTTTTTTCTGCAGGACATCCGTCGTACCGGATATAATTGAAACGGAAACCGACCGGATTGCTCGGCGGGGTTCGTACTGCGAAAAGGCTCAGGAGAAGAGCAGCATGGCCAAACCCGAGATCAGCGTCGTCATCCCGGTCTATAATGAGCAAGACAACCTCGAAGCGCTCTTCGGACGGCTCATGCCCGTGATGGACCGGACCGGCAAGCCCTACGAGGTGCTGTTCACCAACGACGGAAGCCGCGACCGGTCGGGAGAGATCCTGAAGGACTTCCACAAGCGGCGGCCGAAAGAGGTGCGCGTCATCGACTTCAACGGGAACTTCGGCCAGCACATGGCCATCATGGCCGCCTTCGAACGGGTGCGCGGCGACGTGATCGTGACGCTCGACGCGGACCTCCAGAACCCGCCCGAGGAGATCCCCAAGCTCCTGGCGGCGATCGATGCGGGCCATGATGTGGTCGGCGGTTTTCGGAAGCACCGGCAGGACACGTTCTTCCGAACCTACGCATCGCGGATCATCAACGCCATCCGGGAGCGGATCACGAACATCCACATGAAGGATCAGGGCTGCATGCTCCGGGCCTACAAACGGAACATCATCGACAGCATCGTCGAAGCGAGGGAATCATCCATGTACATCCCCGCACTTGCCTACACCTTCGCCGCCAGCCCGGCAGAGGTCGAAGTCGAGCATGCGGCGCGCGCGGCCGGGGAGTCCAAGTACCGGCTCTACGACCTTATCCGGCTGAACTTCGACCTCATGACCGGGTTCTCCGTGGTGCCGCTCCAGGTATTCACGGTCTTCGGCATGGTCGTATCGGTGTTCAGCCTGCTCTTTGTCGTTTTCCTGCTCGTCCGCCGGCTGATCGTGGGACCGGAGGCGGAAGGGGTGTTCACCCTCTTCGCGATCCTCTACTTCCTGGTCGGCATCGGCATCATGGGCCTGGGCATCATCGGCGAGTACGTCGGCCGTATCTATAAGGAAGTGCGGCGCCGTCCGCGCTTCATCATCCGATCCATTCATGAGGAGATCAATGAGTAAACCGTCCATTCTGGTATTTGCCTACCACAACGTAGGCTACGAGTGTCTGAAGGCGCTGATCGACAATGACGAATACATCTCTGCCGTGATCACCCACCGGGACAACCCCGACGAGGAGATCTGGTTCCGGTCGGTGGCGAACCTTGCCAAGCACTACGACATCCCGGTCTTCACGCCCGAATCGGTGAACACCCCCGACTGGGTCAGCAGGATCCGCCAGCTGGCGCCGGACATCATCTTCTCCTTCTATTACCGGAACATGATCAGCGAGGAGATCCTGGCCATCCCGCAACTGGGCGCCTTCAACATGCACGGCTCGCTCCTGCCCAAGTACCGCGGCCGCGTGCCGATCAACTGGGCGATCATCAACGGAGAAACGGAAACGGGCGTGACGCTCCACCACATGGTGAAGCGGGCGGACGCCGGCGACATCGTGGACCAGGAAAAGGTGCTGATCGGCCGCGAGGACACTGCCGCCGATGTGTTCGAGAAATGCACGGAAGCCGCGCACATCGTCCTGGAGCGCCAGATCGAGAACATCAAGGCGGGAACGGCGCCGCGCCGGCCGCAGAACGAGGCCCTGGCCACAACCTTCAAAGGCCGGAAGCCCGAGGACGGCAGGATCGTCTGGACCAGGAACGCTGAAGAGATCTACAACCTCGTGCGCGCGGTCACCAGTCCCTATCCCGGAGCCTTCACCACGGCGGAGGGCAGAAAGCTCTTTATCTGGTGGGCAAAACCGGTAAAGTGCAAACCGGGCGCGCCCGGCCAGGTCCTGTCCGAGGACCCGCTCCTCGTGTCGACCGGCGAAGGCTGCCTGGAGCTCGTGAACTGGGAATGGGAAGAGGATGACGAGCGCGGGCTGAAAACGGGCCAGGTGCTGGGGAACTAGGCCGGCACCGCAGAAATCGTGTTTCCGTCCTCATAAAATCAGCAACGAGAATACGATATCATGAACCGCGAAGACGCTAAGAACGCGAAGAAAACCACTTCAAGAAAGATGATATCCGTAACGGACCCTCCTCTTCTCGTCTTTCGCGCCTTCGTAATAAAGATTTTGTTCCGGCATACACCGGGCTAGGAGCAACACATGAGTCTCAAGATCCTGATCCTCGGCGTGAACGGTTTCATCGGCAACAGCCTCACCGAATATATATTGAAGAACAAGGACTGGGAGGTCTACGGCATGGACATGGCCAGCGACAAGCTGGACCAGTGCCTGGGCCGTGACCGGTTCCGGTTCGTCGAGGGCGACATCACGATCAACCGGGAGTGGATCGAGTACCACGTGCGGAAGTGCGACGTCGTCATCCCGCTCGTGGCCATCGCCACGCCGGCGACCTATGTGACCGATCCGCTCCGCGTCTTCGAGCTCGACTTCGAGGCGAACCTTGATATCGTCCGGAAATGCGTCCACTACAAGAAGCGGGTCCTCTTTCCCTCGACCTCCGAGGTCTACGGCATGTGCGGCGACCACGAGTTCAACGAGGAGGCGTCGAACCTGGTCTACGGGCCCATCAACAAGCCGCGCTGGATCTATGCCTGCTCCAAGCAGCTCATGGACCGCGTGATCCACGCCTACGGCATGAAGCAGGGCCTCCGCTACACCCTCTTCCGCCCCTTCAACTGGATCGGTCCCAAGCTGGACAACATCCTGGAGCCCAAGGAAGGCAGCTCGCGCGTCCTCACGCAGTTCATCGGGAATATTCTGCGGGGCAAGGACATCCAGCTCGTCGACGGCGGGACGCAGCGCCGGAGCTTCACCTACATCGACGACGGCATTGACGCGCTCATCCGGATCATCGAGAACAGGGACAACGCGGCGGACGGCCGCATCTTCAACATCGGCAATCCCGGGAACGACATGTCCATCAAGGAGCTTGCCGAGAAGCTGGTGGCCCTCATCAAGACCTACCCCGCCTATGCCAGGATGGCCGAAGCGGTCAGGATCGTGACGGTCAGTTCGGGCGAGTATTACGGGGCGGGATACCAGGATATCCAGACACGCGTGCCATCCATCAGGAACGCGGAGCAGCACCTGGGCTGGAAGCCGACCACGGACCTGACCACCGCGCTCCGGAAGACGCTGGATTACCATCTGGCCCGGCCGGCGCAGAAGCTGGATTGACCGGCCCTGCCCCTTTCCAGACCCGGCAGATACAATGGCTCTGCCACAACCACCCCAAGACCTGAAGAAATTATTTGGACGCGGATGAACGCGGATAACGTCCGATAACCGAGTCAACTGCGAGATTGTTTCTCCCGCTTCGGTCGTGCACATCTCCTCGCAATGGCAAGAAACGTAATTGTCTTTGTTTGCGACTCTGCGAGACAAATTCTTCGCCACAAAGACTCCAAGACTCGAAGAATAGTCGAACTCGGCAGTTGCTGAGAAAGTTTGTCATTGCGAGGAGCGTTTTGCGCGACAAAGCAATCTCGTAGTTGCCTTCTGCGGATTCGGATGGGAACTAGAGGGACGAGGACCGGACGATCGGTTTCGGCACTTCGCTGGATTGACTCTCGGAAACGGTTCTCCAGAACGAAAGGTCTTCTATCTTGCGGTAGCCGACGATCCGCTCTGCCATGGTCTGCGTGATCATGCTGTATTTGAGCACACCGTCGTTGATGAAGACCGGATCGATGAATCCGCCTTCAGCCCGCTCGATGATGCATTCCCTGCGCCGGACGACATCAATGAGCACCAACTGAGCGTCGGGACCGAAGGTTTCACCGGCATGCCGCCACTCGGAAATCGCAAAATAGCGTGAGCAGGGGGACCAGATCGCGCGCCATCCGAAACGGCGCGCGCCGAAGGGAAGCTCATCGAGCAGCAGCACTGCATAGGCCTCTTCCCAGGGAGCGCTGCCGGAGTGGCGGAGTTTTGCAACCACTTTCCCATCAGGAGAGCGCAGCGTCTTGTCAGGCACGGCGTGGAACGGTGGACGAAGCATGGTAAATAGTACTCAAAGCGCCGCCCGATGTCAAACCAATTTAGTTTTACAAAATAAAATGGTCTACCTGCCATTCAGGCTCTTGTTGTTTCAGTTCTTCCAACAAGGTTTCCGCGTGGTTTCCCCTGGGATGATGGCATGCCTGACGCGGACTTCGCCTGTATGCGCGAAAACCGTTACCCTGCCTTCTTCAGCCCGCCAGGCGCCAGGCGCTCGTCGACCAGTTCCTGAAACCGCATGGCGAGCTTCGGCCCGCGCGCCTCTTCTCCCTCGTGCTTGAAGAACACGAACGCGCGCTCCCACTGCTGCGACAGGATCCGTTCGGCCCAGCCCGCCAAATCGGCATCGGCGTAGTCGGAGCGGCGCAGACGCAGGTATCCCCAGTCCGTGGTGCTGACGATCTCCCCTGCCGGAGCGTCATCGGCATCGGCAATGCAGAGGCTGCATCCTTTCTCCCGGAGCAGGTCCACGACGCCTCCCTCGATCCAGGAGGGGCTGCGGAACTCGAAGGCGCAGGCAGTGCCTTCAGGGATCAGTTCGAGAAAATCCTCCAACGCCGGCCTGTCCATTTTGAAGGTCCGGGGGAACTGGAACAGGACCGGACCGAGCTTCCCGGAAAGAAGCGCCAGCGTTCCCAGAAGGTACTCCGTCTCCTCGAAGACGTTCCGCAGCCGTTTAAAATGCGTGATCGCCTGGGGCGCTTTCAGCGCGAACAAAAAGCCTTCAGGCACCTGTTCCGCCCAGGCACTGAGAACGTCTTTCGTGGGCATGTGATAGAAGGTGTTGTTGATCTCCACGGTGTTCAGCCTGACCGCATAGGAGCGGAGCATCTCCTTGGGGGAGATCTTCTCCGGGTAGAACGGCCCTTTCCATTCCTTGTAAGCGAAACCGCTTGTGCCGACATAGATCTTCATGGGTGGTCCCTCCTCCAGGCACGCTGGCCTCAACCGGCGGTCCCGGAACTCCCGCCGGTCTGTTCCATCGGTTCTTCCTTCCTGACATCGAGGGCCTGCTTGTCCTCCCGCAGCCGAAGAAACACGGGATGGCGCATAACCGCGTCGCTCGTCCATCCGGAGAAGGCGACCTCGCAGACCAGCTCCGGCCTGACCCAGATGGCGCGGCCGGCTGTCTCCGGATCAGTGCCGAAGGGGGACTCCCGGATAATGAAGGGCTCCAGCCGTTCCCGGATGTGTTGCAAATCCTTCTCCGAAAATCCGCTTCCCACGCTGCCGACGGGGACCAGCGTGTCCCCTTCGAACATGCCGAGCACGAGGCTGCCGAAGAAATTCCTGCCCCCTCCCGGCTCGGTGAACCCGCCGATCACGGCCTCCTGCGTCAACTGGGTCTTTACCTTGAGCCACTGCCTGCTCCTTCTGCCCGGCTCGTAGGTGCTTTCCCGGTGTTTGGCCACGATCCCTTCCAGCCCCTTCTCCTTCACCACCTGGAAGAAGAGCTTCCCCTCGCCGGCCACATGATCACTCACGCGGATAGTCGGGCCGGAAGCGAGGATCTGCTTCAGCAGCTCCTTCCGCCGGCGAAGCGGCAGGCCGGTGAGATCGCGACCTGCAAAGTGCAGCAGATCGAAGACGTAATAGAGCAGGCGGCCCTTCCCCGTGCCCGTGTAATGCTGGAGCGCCTGAAAATCAGGGCGGCCCTGATCATCGACCACCACGACCTCCCCGTCCAGGACCGCATCGAACCTGAGCTTCCGCAACGCCTCCGCCACGGGGGGGAACTTTCTCTCCAGCGACAGTCCGTTCCGCGAGGAGAGCGCAATGGCGCCTTCCCGCACTTCCGCGATCGCCCGGTACCCGTCCCATTTCACCTCGAAGAGCCAGTCGGGGTGGTCGAAGGGCTCCCTTGTCAGCGTCGCCAGCATGGGCTGAATGCCGGCGGGCATGGACTGTTCCGGCGCCTGCAGATACAGCGCGCTTTCCATTGCCTCCCGCACCCGGATCCGATTCTCCGTCTCAGCCGGCAGCTCCTCGCGATCGTCGGCGGAAACATCCAGCAGGGTTTTCTGCGACTGCACCGAGCGGTTCTCCGTCAGGACCGGATCTGCTGTTGCATACCGGTCCTTTTTTTTCAGAAGCAGCCAGGTCTTTGCATCCCGAGCCATTTTCACGAGCGCGAACTCGCCGCGCAGTTTCCGGCCTGCCAGCACGAACTTCAGGTCCCCTTTGCGGAATCCCTCGAGCAGAAGTCTTTCGCTCTCCTCTTCGTCGATCGTCGACGGATGGCGGTAGACGCCCCGGTCCCAGATGATGACGCTTCCCGCGCCGTAATTGCCTTCCGGGATCACGCCTTCGAAGTCACGGTATTCGAGCGGGTGGTCCTCGACATGGACGGCCATTCGCTTCACCGACGGGTCGAGGGACGGGCCTTTCGGCACGGCCCAGCTCTTGAGCACGCCCTCCATCTCCAGCCGAAGATCGTAATGCAGGCGGCTTGCGGCATGCTTGTGCACCACGAACACGAGCCGATCCTTCCTGGGCTCCGGTCCCGGCTCGGGCTCCGGTGTCTTCTCGAATTTCCGTTTTGACGCGTAGTCCTTCAGGTTCATGAATATGCCTCGTTCGCGTCTTCAGAGATGCGGCAGGATCTGCGCTCGCGAGAGCACGTCGCGAAACCGGTCTCCCCGTTCTTCCGCGCGCCTCACCGCCTCGTCATGCAGGACCTTGAGCAACGCCGGATCGGCAAGCCTCACCGCGTCCTCCAGTTCATCCCAGGTGAAGGGAAAGGAGACGGAGGGCCGCTCTTCCGCCCGCAGCGAGTAGACGCAGATCATCGTTTTCTTTGCGTCGTTCTGGGACCAGTTGATGAAGACCTTCGACCGCCGTTCCTCTTTCGCCATGTTCGCCGTCACCAGGTCCGGATAATGTCTTTGTAGAATTCCCGCCACAGCGCGCGAGAACGTCTTGGTCTGCTCAAAGGTCGCCTCGGTCCGGTTCAGGGGAACATAGACATGGAGCCCTTTCTTTCCCGACGTCTTTCCCATGCTCTCAAGCCCCATGCGGGACAGCAGGTCCCGGAGGATCAGTGCCACCTTCGCGCTTTCCGGCACGCCCGCTGGCTCTCCGGGATCGAGATCGAAGACCATGGCATCGGGCCGGTCCGGCGTTGCCGCCCGGGCCAGGGGGACATGAAGCTCAAGGGATGCAAGGTTCTCCGCCCAGAGCAGGGTTTCCAGATCCTCGGCAACGCAGGCGAAGATCGGTTCCGCGCCGTTGATCGCCACCTGGGCGGTCTTCACCCACTCGGGCCGGTGGGACGGGCAGCGTTTCTCGAAAAAGAACTCCTTTGCCACCCCGTCGGGATAGCGTTTCAGGGTCAATGCCCGGCCCTGCAGATGCGGAAGCATGTACGGTGCGATCCTCCGGTAATATTCCAGGATCCGCGCTTTCGTGAACCCGTAGGAAGGATAGAGGTCCTTTTCCAGATTCGCCAGCGAAAGCCTTCTTCCGTTTATTTCGACGACCCTTCTGCTCATCGCGCTGTGCCTTTCATCGCGTAAGGTGTTGCCTCTCCGTGTCTCCGTGTCTCCGTGTCACCCTGTCTCCCTGTCCCATTGTCGCCGTGTCTGCTTATCACCTTGTCGGCCTTATCGAGCCTTTACCTGGCGCATGCTTTCCTCGAGCGCTGCCACCAGATCTGCCGGGCCTTCCGCCTCTTCCCCGGGCAGAGCAGGAGCCTCCACCGGCGCCTGTGCATGGGCCTTGCTCGCCAGAAGCTCTCGGATCGCGTGCTTCCGGCTGTCCGCATATTTCGCGGGATCGAACTCCCCGAGCATTGCTTTCATAACGCCATTGATGCGCTCCACCTCCGCTTCATCAGCAGCAGCCATTGCTTCCTTCGGCGCCATTGCTTCCTTCGGCGCCATCCCTTCCTCGGAACGGACAGCGTCATGGTAATGGAGGGTGATCACCGCAAGCGCTCCGTCCCTGCTCGACACGGCTACGAGATACTCCCGCTCGCCGAACACAAACTTGGCAAGACCCGCCTTGTTCGCTCTCCGCAATACTTCCACGAGCAGGCTATAGGCCTTTTCCCCGCCCTTTGCGGGCAC
Organism: Nitrospirota bacterium; assembly: GCA_021814615.1. Lineage (GTDB taxonomy): Bacteria > Nitrospirota > UBA9217 > UBA9217 > UBA9217 > JAKAHZ01. The sequence goes on from JAKAHZ010000037.1 coordinate 17,860, forward strand.
GAGATAATAGGGACGATCGAAATAGACCGGATCCACGTCGGCGAGGTCGATGAATTCGGAGATCTCGATGGTCCTGCTCCGCTCCGGGGATAAGGATGCCAGTTCTTCATCGGTCACGACGATGAACTGCTCCGGTCCCGCTTCGTACCCGCGCACGATCTCGTCCCACCCCACCGCTGCGCCGTCCTCGGGACAGACCATCCTTCTGGCGAGAGGGGAATATTCCCTGGTATGAAGCAGGCGGAAGGAAATACGGCCGGGTTCCACCGCCTTGACCAGGTACACCGGGATCGCCACGAGGCTGAAACTGATCGTTCCGCTCCACATGCCGCGCACTGCCATGGTTCCTCCTTCCTGCCTGGACGACTATGCCGCCTTTTTCAGGCTCGCTTCCAGCGCCTCGAGCAGCTTGTCCTCCTGCGTCGCCTGCCGCTCGCGCGGCGGCCGGATCTCGATCTTCTCACCCCGCGCTTTCCTCTCGATCAGGTCGCGCAGCTTCTTCTCGTGTTCGTCCGCATATTTTGCAGGAACGAAGGGGCCGCTCATCTTTGCGATCAGTTCGCTCCCGATCGAAAGTTCCTTCTCCGAAAGAACCGCCTCTTTGAGCCCGAGAGACGCCGCAGGGAGGATCTCATCGGCATACCGGAGCGTCCAGAGCCGGAGCGTCGTTCCCGTTGCCTGCAGAGCGCCGAAATGGGAGCGTTTCCTCATGCTCCAGGTGCAGATCCCTACGGCCCCCAGGTCTTGGAGCGCCTTGACGACCAGGCCGTACCGCTTGCTCAGGACATTCGCGCTGTCCGGTTCGAGGTAATAGACATGATCCAGATAGAAGGGATCGATCCGGCTGCTTTTGACGAATTCCTGCACTTCGATGACACGGCTGCTTTCCGGCGTCAGGCTATCGATCTCTCCGGGCTCCACGATCAGATATTTTCCCTCCTCCACCTCGAAGCCCCGGGCCTGTTCTTCCGGCGGAACAGGCTCTTTCTCCAAAGCGCAGATCATCTGCTGCCGCAGCCTCGCCTTGTCGCTCCGGTGCAGGAGATGGAACTGGATCCGCTCTTCGCTCACCGCGGTATGAAGCTTCACCGGCACATCGATCCCGTTGAAACGGATCGCGCCTTTCCAGATCGTTGCTCCCATGGATACACCTCCCTGTGCCTACAGCATCTCCCTTTTATTCGAGGATAACACCCGGTTCGCTTACCCGTCAAACGGCGGAACATTTCCGCACGTTTCATTTTGCGACGAAGGTTGCATTAACTCTCCGGTTCACAGGCCGGTCCAAATCAGGTAAGATGATGGCCATGGAAAAAGCCGCCTCTCCGGACCTCCCCCCGGAACGTTCACATCCGCTCATCCCCTGGATCGCTGCCGTGGCCGGCGGCGTGCTCGTCTTCCTGGGCTATGCGGGGTACAACCAGTTCTACCTCGAATGGATCTGTCTCGTTCCGGTGCTCTGGGCGATCAGGGATCAGACGCCGGCCAGAGCCTTTCTGACCGGCTGGGTTGCGGGCATCGTAGGGCATGCAGGCGGGTTCTCCTGGGTCGTCACGCTGCTCCGGCAGTTCGCTGACATGCCCTGGCCGCTCGCCGTGCTGGTGCTCCTGCTTTTGGCGGCTGCGAACGGCCTGGTCTTCGCTGCCTGGGCCTGGGCAACGCGTCTCCTCAGCCGCGACCGGGGCTGGAGCGTGGTCTGGGTCTCGCCCGTGGTCTGGACGGCAGCGGAGAAATTCTTGCCCCAGCTCTTCCCCAATTATCTCGGCGCGAGCCAGTACAAACTCCTGCCGCTCACCCAGATCGCCGATGTGACCGGCATCCTCGGCGTCACCTTTCTGCTCCTGTACATCAACTCCACGGTCTATGTGGTCATGGAAGGCATCGGGAAAAAGGAGAACGCTGTCTGGAAGCCGGCTGCGGTCTTCGCTGCCGTGCTGGCAGCGGTGCTGGTTTACGGCGCGGTCAGGATCGGCATGGTGGACAAAGCCGCTGCGTCAGCCGAAACCATGGCCGTGGGCATCGTGCAGACCAACCGCGGCGCCGGAGACAAGCACGTGGACCAGGCGCTCTTCCTCCGGGAACACCAGGAACTGTCCCGGGACCTGGTGAAGGCGCAGCCCCTGGACATCATCGTCTGGCCCGAGAGCGTCCTGGGCATGAACCTGGGCTCCCGCGAGGGCGTGCTTCCGGCGAGCCTCCTGGGAGACCTGCATACGCCCGTGCTCTTCGGCGCCATCATCCAGACCAGCGAGCACGGAGAACGACGCCTGCACAACAGCGCCGTTCTGGCGGACAAGGACGGACGCATCATCGGCACCTACGACAAGATGGTGCTCGTCCCCTTCGGCGAGTACATTCCCTTCGGCGACGTGTTCCCGCAGTTTTATTCCTGGTCGCCCTATTCCGGCCGCTTCTGGCCGGGAGAACTGATCGATCCCCTCGTTCTGAACAATCATGCTCTTTCCGTGAACATCTGCTACGAAGACATCTTCCCGGGCCAGGTCCGCATGCTCATGCAGGGAGGGCAGAACCATCTCATCCCCGAAGCGATCTTCAACCTGACAAACGATTCCTGGTACGGCGACACGATCCAGCCTCTCGAACATCTGGTGCTCGCAAGCTTCCGCTCCATCGAACACCGGCGGGCCCTCGTCCGCTCGACCAATACCGGCATCTCGGCCATCGTTGATCCCGTGGGCCGGCTCGATCACCGCACAGCCCAGTGGACCCGCGCAACGCTTTCGGGAAGGATCCCGCTCATGCAGGGCCGGACAATCTACGGGATCCTGGGGGACTGGCTCGGCTGGGTCTGCGGCGCGATCACCCTCGCCGGGCTCATCCTGTCGTTCCGATCGGCAAGGCGCCCGGCAGGCGCCGGTCCTCCGCGGAAAAAGAACCGGAAGTCCCGGCAGTAACCTCCGGCGGAACGTTCCTTACCCCGCTCTTCCGCTCCCCCTTCGCCCCGTCATATAATGATGCATGATCGTGAACGAGATCCGCGCCAAGACCATCCTTTCGAAATCGCAGATCTACGACTATGCCCTGAACGCCTACGTGGGCTGCCTGCACAACTGCCTCTACTGCTACGCAAAGTTCATGAAACGGTTCACCGGCCACCGCGAACCCTGGGGCGCATTCGTGGATGCCAAGGTCAACGCCCCGGAGCTCCTGGCTGCCGAAGTCGCGAGGAAAAGGAAAGGGAGGGTCTGGATCAGCGGAGTTTGCGATGCTTATCAGCGGATCGAGGAGAACTACCGGCTCACCCGGAGCTGTCTCGAGATCCTCGTTGATCACGGATGGCCGGTCACGGTCCAGACGAAATCCCCTCTGGTCCTTCGCGACATCGACATCCTGAAGCGCGCCGCCGACGTTGAAGTGGGATTCACCATCACCACCGCCGACGAGAAGGTGCGCAGGATCTTCGAGCCGGGAGCTCCGCCAATCACAAAACGCGTCGAGGCGCTGGCAACGCTTCATGCTGCGGGGATCAGCACCTTCGTCATGATCGCGCCGTTCCTGCCCCATGCCGACGGGCTCGTGGAGATGCTCGCAGGCAAGGTCGATCATGTGCTGATCGACAAGTACAATTACCACTACGCTGACTGGGCATACAGGAAGCACGGCATGCAGGACGCGCTGACCGGGGAGTTCTTCGCCCGCGCCGGCGATGATTTGCAGCGAGCCTTCAAGCGGGCGGCCGTTGCCTGCAGAAAACTGTATTGACTGTTACCCGCTCCGCAGGAAACTCTGATCAGTTGTCTCCCCATGCGAACATTCCCGGCAGGCGACGGAGTCCAAAGGAACAGCATTTCGGATGTCCGCAGCCCGCAGGGCAAGTTTCCGAAATGCCCTGAGGACGACCGAGCATGACGGAGAAGAATGTTCGCGGGGTGCCCTTCTTTGCGTCCCTTTCTTGGGCATGCAAGAAAGGGACAAACAACCATCACGGAACTTCGCCATATATTTTTCTGCACTCCGGTTCTGAGGCAGCCCATTGTCCTCCCGCGAAAAAGCCTCAATCCGACGTGACGATCGATGCGCCGCCGGTCGCGGTGAAGCGCTGGACGATCGCCAGGTTCGTGATGCCGTTGGCCTCGAACTCCTCGACATAGCGCTGCCGGATCGGCGTTTCCGTTGCCTGGCGCGCGTTGTCCGTCAATGCCCGGAGACGATCGTTTCCGCCCGCCGCCTGCGCTGCATCCCGCTCCGTCAGCCGGAAAATGAGCTGGTCCCAGAACACGTGTTCGCCGTACTCGTCGATCACCTTGTGGGCAACGGTGTTCTGCTCGAACTCCGCGGTGGGAACGTGCTTCCTCGATGCCGCGTTGAACGCGATCAGCCGGACCAGTCCCGCTCCCGGCGCGAGAGCATAGAGCTTCTGGATGAGCGCGCGATGACGCTCCGTGCGTTTGTCCTCTTCCCTGCGGTGACCGGACATGATCACATCCGCCACATGCAGGATATCGAGAAGGTCCCGGTATTCCCTGTCGGTAAGTTCGATGTTCATGGCGAGATCCTTTCCCGGACGATGTTGGATGATATGCGCTTCCGCGCCGGCACCAAAACCCTTCCCGTACCCGGCAGCCGGACTACTCCTTTGCATTCTCCGGCAACGCACATGCGGACCCCTTGCATCCGCAGAAGGGATACCAGTTCTTGAATCCTTGATAATAGGCTACCGCAGCATAGGCATAGATCGCAAGGACGCCGGCCGCTATGATCAGGATGATCGTCATGGTCTTCCTTTCCTTCCTTCGCTGTTCTTATGATACCTCGCTTCCCGGTTTTTGACAGGAAAGCAGTTGTGCCCGAAGCGGTTCTGCGATAGAATCCGCTATCGACATCTGCGCATCGAGGCACCAAGAAGCAAAGAGGTCTGGACGCGGATGAACACAGATAGACACGGATCAATGCACTTGGGCACGCGGATAACGGTCCTTATCGCTTCTCTCGTCTCCGATTCGAAGCGTTCTTTGAGCCCACTGCATCCCTGCGAGAGATACTAGCTCTTTACCCATGACCCACACCCAGCTTACCCTTCCCTTTTCCGTTCGTACGGAATCTGCGTTCCGGCAGCATCTCGAGGAACGGCTGAACAAGCCCGTCTCCCTCGTTCTCACCGATAACGCAACGACCATGCTCTCCTTCCGGAAGAAGGACGCTGCGCTCTTCATCCGGCTGCATCGACTGTTTTTGAACGCCGACCTCCCGGTCATCGACGAGATCGCGTCATTCGTGAGGGACCGAAAAGGCGCCATGCCCCGTTTTCGGGAATTCCTGCGGCTGCACCGTGAATCTCTTGCCGCCAAACCGGCGAGGAAGAGGAGCCTCCGCGCCAAGGGCAGGCATCACGATCTCCAGGATCTTTACGACAGGATCAACAGCGAGTATTTCGGCAACAGCATCACGGCCGGGATCACCTGGGGTTCACGAAGCCCGCGCTCTGCCGTGAGAAAGCGCACCGTCGGAAGCTACAGCGAGCGTTCGAAGGTGATAAGGATCAATCCGGTGCTGGACAGGAAAACCGTGCCGCGCTTCTACGTCGGGTTCATCGTCTACCATGAGATGCTGCATGCAGCGCTCGGGACGCCGATGCAGGGAAAGCGGCGGATCGTCCATTCGCGGGAATTCAGAGAGCGGGAAAGACTCTTCCAGGACTATGACCGCGCCATGGCCTGGGAACGGGGCGATCGGAAAACCAATTCAGCCTAGGATCTTCTGCCTTCCCCATGCAAACCTTCCCGGCAGGCGCAGTCCGGATGTCCGAAGCCCACATTTCTTTCTGCACCCCGGTTCGCAGTCCGCGCAGGCATGCTAAGATTGTCGTTGAACGTCGCATACTCTGCCTTCGCAGCGCTTCCCCTCGCCCGATATCGGGCTCGGCCGTGTCTGCCTGGGTCCGAGGTTATTCCATATTTCTGAGGCCGGTCGCATGCTCGTGCGCGGTCCTGCTCACGGGATGCAGGGGCTTTTGGAAACGCGAAAACAAAGGTGACAGAGACCTACTCTGAACGTTGAACTCTGAACTATAAACTGCCCTCCTCCTCGAACCCCGTGAACATGGCCTTGATGTGCGTCAGCTTCGTGGGACCGAGCGTCGTGAGATAGACATGGACGAAGAGGAAGGCGACGAAGACGATCGTCAGGAAAAGATGCACCGATCCCACCGCCTTGATCCCGCCCAGGCGGTCGATGATCCCGGCGAAGCGGTCGATGTCCCAGAGCAGCACGCCCGAGACGATCTGGAGCGGCAGAAGCAGGAACATGATGCCGAAATAGGCCATCTGCTGCATGGGATTGAACTTGTGGTCCCGCGTGGCATGATGCGGATTCGGCTCGCCGATGAAAATGCCGTATCCGTAATACTTGGCCTGCTGGAAGGCCTTCGGAATGTACCGCAGCAGGTTCAGGTCGGGGATATAGACCTTCATCAGGCCGGTGGAAAGGTAGTAGGCGGCCCAGACCAGGAAGAGGGCGATCAGCAGGAAGCCGAACTGGTTATGGAGATCCACGGCGGTGCGGAAGGACATCCAGTCCAGGATCCCGCGGTAGCGGATCTGGGCGCCCGTGACGATCAGCCCGAAGAAACAGAATGCGTTGGCCCAGTGCCAGATCCTGACCGGCAGCGGATGAAGCTCGACCCTGTGCATCTTCATCGCCTGTACCCCCTTTTCTCCCCTGCCGAACCTTTTCCGCGCTTCACGAGGCCTGCTTCTTTTCTTTCCGCCTCTTTGCCGTCAGCGCCATGAGCGAGCCGTGCACCACCGGCACCGCGATCCCCCCCAGCACCAGCGCGAGGCCCGCGTAATCCATGGCCGTGATCCGCGTGCCGCTCATCACGTAGAAGCGTTTGAGGAAGACCACCCCGTAGGCCGAGCTGAGCACCTTCGGGTCCACTGCCAGAAGCTTTTCCCTGCCGTCGGGACCGGACATCGCCACGGCGGCGGTTTGGAAGAACGAAGAATCCGCGGCATGGCACTCTTCGCAAAGCCGCACCGCCTTGATCTTGGGCAACAGGTAATGCGCGTTCAACCGTTCGTTCATGCTCACGGCAACGGAAACCTGCACGGTCCGTTTTGCGGAAAGGTCCCGGTACGCTGTCCAGAGGTCCTTCGGTCCGATCTTCCCGTTCTTCCCCGCTCCCGGCCCTAAGGCTGCCAGCACCTCCTGTTCGGGCAACAGCTTCCCCGTCCCCCCGTCGGTCATGCGCAGATAGATGCTCCGCTTGTAGGCCAGCGGGACGTGGCATGCCGTGCAGGCGACCATTTCGAGATGGGCCTGCGGGTTCGGCAGCCATTGCCGGTGATCGTTCTCGAAGTTTCGATGGCACCCTAAGCACATGGAACGCGGCGAGCGCGAAGCCATGGCAGGTTTTACGTCATGCGCCTGGTGGCAACCCGCGCAGAGCGGTCCGGAGGTTTTTTCAGACATTCGATTCATGCCGTGCACGCTCGTGCGGTAGGCGTCATAGATATTCGCATGGCATTTCCTGCAGGGATTGCCCGCAACGGTGTCTTCCAGCGCGCCGCGGCCGATCCGGTGCGCGCCGTGACAGTCGGAGCATCCCGGCGCTTTCTGCTCTCCCGCGGCCAGGAGCGCGGCATGAATGCTGTCCTTCACTTTCACCGCCTTGTCCAGATGGCATCGCGAGCAGGTTTCCGAAGCTGCGTGCGAAAGTTCGCGAAGGCTCTTCAGATCCTTGGGAAGGGGGTGAACGGCTTTGGAGTATGCCGTATGGCAGTCCGTACATTCGTGGTTCCGATGGACGGACTCCTGCAGCCAGATCTGATCAATGGTGAGCGATAGCATCTCGCCGTTTACCGATTTGGTGAGCGGCTGGGAGTGGCAGGCGAGGCAATACTCGGTGGTGCTGCTCCTTCCGGTCCGCTGGGCCGCCTTTCTCACGGCATGGGACCCGTGGCAGGAGGGGCAGGCAGGAGCCTGCTCGCGGGCAAGAACCCGTTTATGAAGCGGATTGGCAAAGAGCCGGTCGTCACCGTGACAGTTCCTGCAGGATTTCGATTGTTGATCGGAAAACGCCTTCTTCGACGCGTAGCTTTTCGACGGATGCTTGTTCAGGTCCACGTCGGCATGGCAGCCGGTGCAGCCCTGCTTCCCGTGCACCGACGATGCGAGTTCCTTGCTGTTCACGAACACCGACATCGTTGATTTGTCTCCCAGGGTCATGGACATGCCCGGCGAGCCGTGACAGCCGAGACAGGCATCTGCCTCGTCTGCCGAGGCGGAGGAACGGCAGGGCAAGAGCATCATGAACGGAAAAGTAAGAAAAAGGAGAATGGAGTATAACGGTGAAATGCGGGAACGCAGAGGAACATCACGCGATGGCGACATACAACGCTCCTCCTTTCAGGAAGACGGGCCTCCGGGAGCGCTCTTTTTCAAAGAGATCGGA
>JAKAHZ010000038.1 GCA_021814615.1 Nitrospirota bacterium
ATCATTCCCGGTTGCCTGGAACTCACCCCCCGGGTCATGCTGGACGAGCGGGGAAGTTTCGTCAAAACATTTCATCAAGGCATGTTCTCCGACCAGGGTTTGGAAACCCGGTTCGCCGAGGAATACTACTCCCGGTCACGCCGGGGCGTCCTCCGGGGGCTGCATTTCCAGATGCCTCCGCACGATCATATCAAGATGGTCTACTGCGTTTCGGGATCCGTTCTCGATGTTGTTGTGGACCTCCGTAAAGGCTCGCCAGCCTACGGACGCCATGTGCAGATCGAGCTCACCGCCGACAAGGCGAACATGCTCTATATCCCGCGCGGCCTGGCACACGGCTTCTTCGTTACCGGAGACCACGCGATCATGCTTTACAATGTCACCACGGTCTACGCTCCGGAGCACGATTCGGGAATCCGCTGGGACTCTGCGGGCATCCCCTGGCCTTCAACTACACCGATCATCTCGAAACGGGACGGCGCATTTCCCTCCCTGGCCGATTTCACCAGCCCCTTCACGTTCCCGCAGGAGGAGACGACATGACGGCACGTCGCGCGCTCATTACCGGCGCGACCGGCTTCGTGGGATCGCGCCTGGCATACCGGCTCGTCCATGATGGATGGGACGTGACGATAGTTGTGAGGCCCGGATCAGACCGGCTGCTAGTGAAGGACTTTGTCGGAAGACTGACTGTGTACGAGCACGATGGGACGACCGTGAGCATGACGAGCCTAGTTCGGCAAACCGGGCCGGAGGTTGTCTTCCATTTGGCATCCTTGTTCCTATCACAGCATCGTGCAAGCGACATTGAGCCGCTGATCAGGAGCAACATACTTTTCGGCACACAGCTGCTCGAAGCGATGGCTGCCGCAGACGTGCGTCTGCTCGTGAATGCAGGCACCTCCTGGCAGCATTACGAGGGCAGAGCCTATTCTCCCGTGAACCTCTACGCAGCGACGAAACAGGCCTTCGAGACCATTCTGCAGTATTATCTGGAAACGAGCTCCCTGAGAGTGATCACCTTGAAGCTCTTTGACACCTACGGCCCCGGCGATCCCCGTCCCAAGCTCTTCCACCTGCTCCGCCGGACCGCAGAGAGCCGGCAACCGCTTGCCATGTCGCCGGGCGAACAGCTCATCGATCTCGTCCACATTGACGACGTCGTGAATGCCTTCGTTCTCGCCGCACAACGCCTGGCATCCCTTCCCGCAGGCCACGAGACCTACAGTGTATCCTCCGGAGCACCGCTCAGGCTCCGCGACCTGGTCGCGCTCTACGAACAAGTTACAGGAGCGACGCTCCCAATTACCTGGGGCGGACGGCCCTACCGTCCGCGGGAAGTCATGACGCCGTGGCACGATGAAAGACCGCTTCCCGGCTGGTCGCCGAAAATCTCGCTCGAAGAAGGCATCAGGCAGCTCCGGTAATGCTCAGCGGCATGCACGCCGCCCGTCCTGTCCGGCTGACGATTTCTGTTTTCTCGGCGCAAGGGTGTCTAAACGTGTCAAAACGAATTCTCTTCGGAGTCTCCTCATCCTGGATCCGGCTCGTTGCCGTAGCGGCCATCCAGATCCTCCTCACACCTCTGCTCTTCTCGAGGCTTCCGGCGGGAGAGCTTGGCGTCTGGTATCTATTCTTCACCGTCGCCACCTTCATAACCCTGGCGGATCTCGGCTTGCCATCCGCGTACGGCAGGGCCGTCTCCTATATATGGGCCGGTTCCGCCCCTTCCGCCGGTCCCGTCGACAGTGCTTCCGCCTACCACGGCATCCCGATCGGCAGCCTCTACCGTTCAGCCAACGCGGCAACACTTCTGATCGGCACCCTCATCGCCCTGGCGGGATACATCGTGGCCGTCGCCTATTTTGACCGCGTGATCGCCGACGGCGAGCTGCGGACGCGAACCGCCCAGGCGCTTTCGCTCTTTCTCGCCGGCGTGGTATGCAATGTCGCTTCCGCCATCCCCTTCGCAACCCTGAACGGTGTGGGCGATGTGGGCTGGGAAAATGTGGCGACCATCATCGTGCAGGCCGCCGGTTACATCCTCACTCTTCTGCTGCTGCCCCTCTACCCGGATATCCGCCTGCTCGCGCTGCTCTATGTGTTCCAGGGCGTCCTCCAGTTCCTGCTGGGTCGACTCCTGCTGCGCAAGAGGCACCCGGGACTCCTTCGGCAACGGGAACCGGTCCGTTTCGATGCCATGAAGCGGATGTTCAGCGATGCTGCGCCGGTGTTCATAACCCGCATCGGCGCATGGTTCGTGCTGGAGATTAACCTGGTGATCGCGGGATATTATCTCGGCGCGGCAGCGGTCCCCGATTACGCCGTTCTGCGGCAGCTCGTGATGATGGGACTCGGGATCTCCAATGCAATTCCCATCGCTGCCAGTCCCTATGCCGCAACGGCTCATGCCCGGGGCGATGCGTCCGCGGTGAGGAACCTGTACCTGAAAGCTGTCCGCTACTCCCTGGTCGTTGCCGGCATCTGGTCCGCCGGCCTGCTTCTCTGGACGCCGGAGGTCATGGACCTTTGGATCGGCAAGGGACATTTCCTCGGTTACTCAGTCCTGATCCCTCTCGTCATCGGTATTTTCCTGGAGCAGCAGCATAGCGCGCACAGTTTCTTCACCTGGAGCGCAGGCCGATGGCCCTTCGCCCCCTGGGCGATGGCGGGCGGTGTCCTGAACGTCATCCTGGCCTCCCTGGGCTGCAGGCTCTATGGATACGAAGGACTGGTCTGGGGAACCGTGATCGCCCAGGTGCTGACGAACAATTGGTACGGCGTCTATTACCCTCTGCGGCATCTGGGCGTTTCCCTGACAACCTATATGAAGCGGACGGCGCTTCCGCTGCTCCTGTTTATCCTGATCCTGCTTATCGCCGGCATTGCGATCAAGGCGTCCTGCAACGCAGTGTTTACGGAGGAGAAATCCGCCGGACGGCGGCACCTCGTGGAAAGAGCCTCCTCCGGCATTTTCCTCACGGGAGGCGCGGCAATCGCGCTGGCGTGGCTGATATTCTTTCGCGGTACCGAGGGAAGCGCGGATATCCGTGCCCTCCTGCACCGGGAGCCGATGCGATAATTCGGACAGGACCATGCAGAGACCATCACTGACCATAGGCATCCCGACCTTCAACCGCGCCGGGTATCTGGAGCAGGCGGTCCAGAGCGTTCTCGACCAGTCGTTCCGCGATTTCGAACTGCTCATCGTCGACAACGCTTCGACGGACGCGACAGCCGACGTGGCGAGGAAGCTCCAGGAACGAGATTCGCGCGTACGGTATGTGAGGAATGAGACGAACCTCGGCATGACCGGCAACTGGGCCCGGATCGCCGAGCTGGCGGCGGCCCCCCACCTCAAATATCTAATGGACGACGATCTCCTGCTCCCCGGCTGTCTCGAACGATTCTGGGACGCCGCGCAGCGGCATCCGTCCTGTACCCTCGTCGCCTGTCTTCCGCGCTACTTCAGCGTCACCGTCGTCGCCGACGGCGACGCGCTCCGGTACGCTCCTGAAGCGCCGATCCCCGGGAAAACGATGATCGAGTACCTGAACCAGTGGTGCAACCAGATCGGCTGCCCCACGAACGTCATGTTCCGCACGGAAGCCCTGGCGCAGATACGCACATTCTGGAGCAGGTCGAAGGAGATATGGGCGCCGGACCTCAAGGCCTTCGTCGATGCCCTCGATCAAGGCGATTTCTACTGCATCAACAGCCCCTTGGTCGCCATCCGCGTTCACAGCCAGAGCCTTTCGTCCACTACCCATGACCGTGTCCTGCAAAAGGAAGAAGCGGACGAGTTGCTGGAGATTGCCCGGCGGGCGGGCGGTGAACCACGTCACTATGCCTTCGCGGAAATCCATATCGCCCGCGCAGCCTTCCTTCGCGGGGCGGCAAACGTGACGGGATTCCACGTTCGGTCGGCTGTCCATTTCCTGGCGCAGTGGATACGGTCCCCGCATGCACTGCGGGGCGCGGCCATGGCGCTGTCGCACCGATGCCAGCATTTCGCCCATTCCCTGAGGCGTGTTCGCGCCTCCCGAATGGGCTCGACGACAGCAACGCAGACGCAGACAACCCGTTACCGCTATGCCGCTATGAGAACCTTCTGGGCTGCGAGGGGTTATGAACGATAAATCGTGCATGCTCTCGGTCTGCATCCCGACCTATAATCGCTACCCCCTGCTCGTGCGCGCCCTGGACAGCGTGCTGGCCCAGGACTTCCGGAAGATGGAAGTAATCATCTCGGACAACTGCTCGACCGACGGGAGTTGGCCCCTGACCGAGCAGCTCGCCGGCCGGGATCCGCGCATCATCGTGAACCGGAACGGCACGAACCTCGGATGGGCGGGGAATCTGAACGCCTGTATCGGCCGCGCCCGCGGCACGTACATCCTCTTCCTCTGCGATGATGACGAGCTCATGCCGGGAATGCTGAAGAAGACCGTCGCATTCCTCGAGGAACACGACACGGCGGGGCTGGTACACTGTAACGGGTGGGTGAGTTTCCCCGATGGCTCGGAGCGGCTTCGGAAGACACAGACTGTTCCCCTGCTCCCCGCCGGAACGGCGGCAATCACCAAGATCATGCTGAAAAACACCCTGATCTTTTCCTCCGTCGTGGTCCGCAAGGCGTGCTTCGACCGGCTGGGCCTCTTTACCGAGACCTGCTCCGCCGACTGGGAGATGTGGGCGCGCATCGGCAAGAGCTACGACATCGGGCATATCGCAAAACCGCTGATCCGCGTCCATGTCCATGCCTTCTCGTCGAATCACCCTGCAAGCTTCTACGAACGGGACTGGACCTTCCTCGGCGAACGGATTCTATCGTACCTGCCCGACGCGGAGCAGCTTCCTCTGCGGCCCCGCCTGCGCGGGGAAATCGCCCATGGCCTGTTCCAGCTCGGTATCCAGGCCTGGCAGCAGGGACAATACCGCCGCGGGCAGGAGTTTCTCCTCGCCGCGGCCCGGCATGAGAACCGGCTCGTCTGGATGTACCGGTACGCGCAGGCGGTCCTGCTGGCGCTGCCGCGGTATCTCCTTTGGAAAAAGCGGGGAACACGAGCACATGTCAGCAATGTCTAGGCGCGTGGAGGAAAACCCGTGAGCGACATATCGGTCGTCATCAACACCCTGAATGAGGAAGCCCATATCGCGGAATGCATCAGGAGCATCCGGCATCTGGCCGGTGAGATCGTGGTCTGCGACATGCACAGTGATGACCGCACCAGGGAGATCGCCGCGGAGCTGGGAGCCCGCGTCATCCTGCATGAACGGCGAGGATATGTCGAACCGGCCCGGCACTATGCCATTTCGCAAGCGCGACGGGAATGGGTTCTCGTGCTCGACGCCGACGAGCGGATGACGGAAAAGCTCGGTCGCAGACTGCAGGAGATCGCAAAAGAGGGGAAATATGATGTCGTGATCTTCTGGTCCCTATTCTGGTACTTCGGGGGATGGGTCAGGCACGGCGGTTTCTTTTCCGGCCTCTGGCCACGGTTCTTCCGGAAAAGCGTGTATCTCCAGCGATACCGGCCGGGGGAAGAGAAGGTCCACCAGAATTTTTCCAGCGTCAAACAGCATCCCAACCGGATTAAACTGTCCAAGGAGTACTACCTCTTGCACCTGGCCTATCCGGATATCGAGAAATACATCGTCAAGACCGTTGGCAAATACGCCCGCATCGAAGCGGAAAACCGGGTCAGCGAGGGAGAACGCTTCCACCTCTGCGGCATGCTCGGAGACCCGGCGAAGGAATTCCTGCTGCGATACGTCATTCTCCAGGGATTCCGCGACGGCGTCCGGGGGCTGGTGCTCTCTGTTCTCTACGCCGGCTTCCGTTTCAGCATGTGGGCAAATATGTGGTTCCTGACGAAGCGCCCGTCCACACCGATGGGCGACAAAGAAGGGGAATAACGATGAGGTCCGCGGTGACAAACGATGCAGCGCGCGACAGAAGCCAGGGCGCCGCGTTCCCCGTCGTAACGGTGGTCACGCCCTCGTTCAACCAGGGCGCGTTCATCGAGGAAACGATCAAGAGCGTCCTCACCCAGGCGGGTGATTTCGTCCTCGACTACCTGATCATCGACGGCGGCTCCACGGACCAGACGCTGGAGATCGTGCGGCGGTATGACCGCCTCATTGCGTCGAAGGAGCTTCCCCTTGCCTGCAGGGGGACCCGGTTCCGCTGGGTGAGCGAGAAGGACCGCGGCCAGTCCGATGCCATCGTGAAGGGCATGTCCCGGGCGGAAGGCACGATCCTTGCGTGGCTCAACTCGGACGACCTGTTCGAGGACGGCGCAGTCGGCCGCGCGGTGGCGGCCTTCCGCGATCACCCCAGCGCAGCGGTCGTCTACGGCGGTTCGGTTTACATCGACGAAACCGGGCAGACGGTGGGGCGCTACCCTGCCGAGCCCTTCGACCGCAAACGGCTTGCGGTGGCCAACTTCATCTCCCAGCCATCGGCCTTCTTCAGCCGCGCGGCCTACGAGAAGTGCGGCGGCGTGGATGTTGCCTTCCGCTATACCATGGATTATGACCTCTGGATACGCCTCACGCAGCACGGAAGCTTCGTCTATCTTCCCGAGGACCTCTCCCGGTTCCGGCTCCATGACGCGTCGAAGACGGTCTTTCCGCGCTATGCCCTGGAGAACCACCGGGAATGCCTGGCAACGGTCCGCCGCTATTACGGCTGGGCGCCGCTGAACCGCGTTGCGGCTTACGCCTACCAGGTGGTGCGCAACGCCCTCCCGGCGTCATGCACGCACAGCTTGGCGGTCACGGTACTGCTCAGCCTGCCTGTCGCTGCAGCGCACTACCTCTGGTACAACAAACGCATCAGGATCGACGACCTCAAGATGCTGACGCCGGCGAACATCAGGAAACTCAGGAATATGGAGCGGCTCTGGGTCTAGGAGCGCAGGGATACGTAAAAGCCGGAACATTCAACGCTGAAAATCCATGAAGAACTATGATAAACGCTGATAACCTTCATGTCTTGTCATAGGTTCTTCAGCGTTAATCTGCGTTGAATTATTTCAATGCGATAAAGATATACAATTGAACGCTGAAAAGGCTATGAGAAGAGCCATGATTTACGCCGATAAAAGCAATATCAGGGTTCTTCATACTTTCTCAGCGTCATTCTGCGTTGAATTATTCTAATGAAGATCCTCATCGACGCACATAATACTATCAGCGCGGGCGCCTCGCTCATCACCGCCACCTTTGTCCGCCAGGCGGTCGCTGCCGCCCCGAGCGGCGATACTTTTGTCATTCTCCTTCCCGACATTCCCCTCTTCGGACAGTTCAAGGGACCTTTGCCCGAGCACGTGTCGATCCGCTTCATCCGGCAGCATGCCATGCCGCTCCAGCTGGCGGAACGCCTCTGGACGCAGGCCGTTACCCTGCCTCTGGCCCTGCTCCGCCATCGTCCCGACGCGGTTTTCGTGTTCGGCAATTACTTCCTGCCGCCCTGGAAGAACAAGACCGTGTTCATGCAGACTGCCTATATCGTCGACGACCGCCTGCTGGCAGAGGCAGGCGGCCTGGCCCGACTCCAGGAACGGGTGGTGCGAACGCTCTTCCGCATGACGGTCCGCTCGGCGCGCACGATCGTGGTGCAGAACGAAGAGATGCGCGCGCAGCTCGCCGCGCGCTGCCCGAAGCAGGCTGCAGGCATCGCCGTTCTTCCGACGCCGATCAGCGAGAAGCTCTCCGCCCTCGGCCGGAAGCAGGCGCGGTCCTTCCCGGCGGGCAGGAAGCTGGCCCTCTACATCAGCCGCTATTATCCGCACAAGAACCACCGGTTCCTTCTTGCTGTCGCTGAGCGGTTCCGCCGGGAGTTCGAAGAACGGGGCCTCGGTTTTGTCGTTACCGTCGATCCGGCGGTTGGTCCCGAGGCCCGCGCATTTCTCGACACGGTGCGGCAGCGGGGGCTGGACCCGCTCATCACGAACCGGGGCGAGATCGGGCAGGAGCAGCTCGCCGGACTGTACGACGAGGCCTTCGCCCTTTTCTTCCCCTCCCGCGCCGAATCCTTCGGCCTGCCGCTCGCCGAGGCCATGGCCTTCGGCCTGCCCGTGGTCGTGCCTGACCTCCCCTATGCCCGGTCGCTCTGCGGTCCCGCCGGGAACTACTATGCCGACGGCGATCCCGCCGATGCCGCGCGGCGCCTGATCGAGCTCTGCGACCGCCCCGAAGCCTGGCAGGCCGCCTCCCTGCGGAGCGTGGAGCAGATCCGTTCCCTCCCCTCCGCGGAGGAGTGGTACAGGGCGCTGGTCCGCGTCATGCTGCAGCGGGAACAGTGAATCTGCTTGGTTCTCCCAATCGTACATGGTAATATTAAAAATCGCATCACTGGTGCCGTATTCATGAATATTCTGGGAATATCAGCCTTCTATCACGACAGCGCCGCCTGCCTGGTGCGGGACGGCGTGATCGTGGCCGCGGCGCAGGAAGAGCGCTTCACGCGGAAAAAGCACGACCAGAACTTTCCCACCCATGCCGTCGCCTACTGTCTTTCTGAAGCCGGCATCACGGCGAAGGACCTGGAATGCGTCGCCTTCTACGACAAGCCGCTCCTCAAGTTCGAGCGTATCCTGCAGACCTACGTCGCCTACGCGCCCTCAGGCATCTCATCCTTCATCAAGGCCATGCCGCTATGGATCAAGAAGAAGCTCTGGATGAAGGACCAGATCCAGCAGGCGCTGGGCTATCAGGGCACGGTCGTCTTTCCCGAACACCACGAATCCCATGCCGCCTCCGCCTTCTTCCCGTCGCCCTTTTCCGAGGCAGCCTTCCTGACCATGGACGGCGTGGGCGAATGGGCCACCACCAGCTGGGGCACGGGAAAAGACAACAAGCTTCGGATACACGCGGAGATCCTGTTCCCCCACTCCCTGGGCCTGCTCTATTCTGCCTTCACCTACTATACGGGCTTCAAGGTAAACTCGGGCGAGTACAAGGTCATGGGCCTCGCGCCCTACGGCCGGCCGGTGTACAAGGACCTCATCCTGTCCAAGCTTATGGACCTGAAGGACGATGGCTCCTTCCGGATGAACATGGAGTATTTCAACTATTGCGCCGGCCTCACCATGACCAACGAGCGCTTCGACCGGCTCATGGGCGGCCCGCCGCGCAAGCCCGAATCTCCGCTCACCCAGCGCGACATGGACCTTGCCCGCTCGGTCCAGGACGTGACCGAGGAGGTCGTGTTCCGGATGGCGCGCCATATCCACAAGGAAACGAAGCAGAAGAACCTCTGCCTTGCCGGCGGCGTTTCGCTCAACTGCGTTGCCAACGGCAAGCTCCTGCGCGAGGGTCCCTTCGAGAACCTCTGGATCCAGCCCGCCTCGGGCGATGCGGGCGGCGCGCTGGGAGCGGCGCTCTTCGCATGGCATCAGTGGGCGGACAAACCGCGAACCGCCGACGGAAAGAACGACGCGCTCCGCGGCTCCTACCTGGGCCCCGCCTTCAGTGACGATCAGGTCCGGACCTACCTCGCCGGGAACGGGATCCCCTTCACCGAGCTGCCCGCGGAAAAGACGGCCGAGGCCGTTGCCGACCTGATTGCCGCGGAAAAGGTGATCGGGTGGTTCCAGGGCAGGATGGAATTCGGCCCGCGCGCGTTGGGGGCCCGTTCCATCATCGGCGACGCGCGGTCCCCCAGGATGCAGGAGGTCATGAACCTCAAGATCAAGTTCCGCGAGAGCTTCCGCCCTTTCGCGCCCTCGGTCCTGTCGGAGAAGGTGTCAGAGTACTTCGAGATCGACCGCGAGAGCCCCTACATGCTGCTCGTGGCGCAGGTCCGGAAGGAACGCCAGCGCCCCATGTCCGAAACGGAGCAGAAGCTCTTCGGCCTCGATCTGCTCAAGGTGACGCGGTCGGAGATCCCGGCGATCACCCACGTGGATTATTCCGCGCGCATCCAGACGGTGCACAAGGAGACGAATCCGCGGTATCACGAGATGATTTCGCATTTCGACCGGAAGCACGGCTGCGCGGTGATCATCAATACGTCCTTCAACGTACGCGGCGAGCCGATCGTCTGCACGCCCCAGGACGCCTACCGGTGCTTCATGCGGACCAACATGGACTTCCTTGTGCTGGGGAACTTTCTGCTCGACAAGAAGGACCAGCCCGAGCTCACCGGCGACACGGACTGGAAAAAGGAGTTCGAGCTGGATTAGCGACCAGAGAACGTGATAAAGGGAATGCCATGTTCGACGAAATAGGGAATCTGAAGTTCACGACAAAGGACCTCCGGAAATTCGGGCTCCTCGTGGGCGGCATCGTGCTGGGCTACGGCGGCCTGCTGCTGCTGCGCGGGAAAGCGGGATCCGCCGCCGCCTTCTCCATCGGCGGCGCGCTTGCCGGGCTCGGCTTGATCGCGCCTGGCCTCCTGTCGCCGCTCTACCGCCTCTGGATGGGCCTGGCGCTGGTGCTCGGCTGGTTCTCCACGCGCCTCATCCTGGGCGTCCTTTTCTACCTCGTCTTTGCGCCCATCGGGATCGTTTCCCGGATGCTGAAGAAAGACCTCCTCGACGAACGGATCCGGCCCGAAGCGGCGTCCTACTGGCACCTGCGGGAATCCGAGGACAAGCAGCGGCAGGACTATGAACGACAATTCTAAGAGCATAAGGATCTTCACCGCAGTCGGGATCGCCCTGATCGTCATCGGCATCGTGGTGAACGAATGGGTCGTCACGCGGCTCTTCAACTATATCGGCCTGATGACCTTCGAGCTCCGCATCATGATCTGGCTCGGGGAAGTCTTCTGCATCGCAGCGGGAATTCTGGTGCTCCGCTTCCGCAAGACGCTCCGCGGCAGGGAAATCCTGTTCACCGTCATTGCCTTTCTCTTCTTTGTTCTCCTGCTGGAGGGAGGGGCCCGCGGGTTCGCCTTCCTGCGCGACCTGGTCGCGCCCGACAGCAGGAGCAGGTCCGAGGAACTGGGGTGGGACGTAAAGCCCGACTTCTCGTCGAAGTACAACGTCCGCGGATACGGCGAAGTGGCGTACACCACGACGAAGTACGGATTCCGCCGGTTCGGCGATCCCGCTACGACGAAGACCAAGGTCTTCGTCATCGGCGACTCCGTCACCCAGGCATACACGACCACTGACGGCACGGCCTATTTCGACGTGCTGGCGAAGCTCGACCCGTCCCTGGAGATATTCGCATACGGGTGCGGCGGCTACGGATCGCTGCAGGAATATATGATCCTGGACAAGTACATCGATGTCATCAAGCCCGATCTCATCATCTGGCAGTTCAGCGACAACGACCTGATCAACAACGACTACGACCTGGAATCGGCGAGTTTCGCGAACAATAACCACATGACCCGTCCCTACTACCAGGACGGCAAGACAGTATGGCTCTATCCGAAGCAGCGGTCGGGCTGGCTGTACTCGGTGGTGCAGTCCTCCTACCTGCTCCGGTTCCTGAACATCAGGCTCAAGATCCTTCAGGCGGAGCACGAGGGTTCCATCGAGGACACGCTGAACGCCGATCAGCCGCTGGCAAAACACGCCCTGGCGGCGACGGATGCGATCATGGCGAAGGTCCGCGCCCGTTCCGGCGCGGTACCCATCGTCGCCTTCTTCGTGGGAAATATGCAGTGGATCGGGGATGCCTTCGAGACGATCTGCCGGAAACACGACATCTGGTATGTGGAGGACCTGACGGACCGCGTCAATGCGGCAAAGAAGAACGGCGAGCCGGTCGACGGCACGCCCTATGACGCCCACTGGAACGCCAAGGGCCATGAGATCGCCGGCGTCTATCTGTTCTCCTATCTCGAGAAAGCGGGGCTTCTGAACAAGCCCGCCCCTCCCGCGGGACGGGGCATGCACAAGGAGCAGTAATCATGGGAAAACTTTCGATCCTTGCCGAATTCTGGGCTTTTCTGAAAAAGCGGAAGAAATGGTGGCTTGCGCCCATCATCATCTTCCTGCTGCTTTTGGGAGCGCTCATCATCCTGACCGAGGGATCGGTCATTGCGCCGTTCATCTACGCGCTGTTCTAGCCGAAACGGACGTTGCTGACTGAAGAGCCAGAAATTCACCACGGAGGCACAGAGGCGCGGAGAAATCGTCAATAGAGGAGGATTTCTCCGTGTTCTTCGCGTCTCTGCGGCGATACATTGAATTCCCGGTTTAACCCGACCTTATGGCTCCCCTCCCCGCCATATCCATCATCACACCGTCCTTTAACCAGGGACGCTTCATCGAGCGCACCATCAGGAGCGTGCTGGACCAGAACTATCCCGGCCTGGAATATATCGTCGTGGACGGCGGTTCCACGGATGAGACCGTTGAGATCCTGAAGAAGTACGGAGACCGGCTGTCATGGACATCGGAGAAGGACCGCGGCCAGACCGATGCGATCAACAAGGGCATCCGGAAGGCTTCGGGGGAGATCATCGCTTATCTGAACTCCGATGATGTATATGAACCGGGTGCGCTGCAGAGAATCGGAACGTTCTTCCGTGACCATCCGGACAGGATGTGGGCAACGGGGAGATGCAGGATCATCGATGAAGAGGACCGGGATGTGCGCGGCGCCATCACGGCGTACAAGAACTTCCTGCTCCGGCGGTACAGCTATTCCCTGCTGCTCGTGACGAATCCCATCAGCCAGCCTGCCACCTTCTGGCGGCGGCAGGTGATGGGCGAGATCGGGCCGTTCGATGAGAACGAGCACTACGTGATGGACTACGACTTCTGGCTGCGCGTCGGAAAGGTATATCAGCCTGCGGTCCTGGACGACTATCTCGCCGCCTTCCGCGTCTACACCACATCCAAGACCTCGAGCGCCTTTCTCTCTTCCTTTCGCCGGGAGTTGGAGGTGGCGAAGAAGCATTCATCCTCGCCCGTGCTGAACGCGCTTCACTGGGCCAACTATCTCGGCATTTCCGCGGTTTATCTTGCCTTGAACGCCATCGGCCGCGTCAAGGGAAAGCGCTGAGCGGCTTTCTTTTCTCCCTTGCCTCGTTGACATTGAGAGCTTCGTCGGCCATAATTGCCCTAGGCGCGGCCGGAACATGCCGCGCGGAGATCGGAGACACCGTGCATTCTCACCACACTTCCTTTTTCCTGTCAGCCAGGCTGTACGTCGCACTTGCGGCAGTCGCGCTCCTGTCCGGACTTCTGCCGGTCAGCGCCCCTGCGGCATCGCCTGGGAACGACCAGGTGCTGGCCATTACGGTCAAGCCCGGCGATACGCTGAACGATCTTTGCAAGGAGTTCCTGAAGGATCCTGAACAGTGCAGTGAGATCGCGGCCTTCAACCGGATCAAGAATCCCGACCGCATCGAACCGGGAGAGCGGATCCTTATTCCCGTGAGCTATCTCCGCTTTCCGCCCCTGACCGGCGCCGTCACCTTTATCAAAGGGGACGTGTTGGTCCAAAGCGAGGGCATCGCATCGTGGCGTCTCATTGCCCAGGGAGACACGGTCCGCTCCGGAGACAAGATCCGCACCGGTCGCGACGGTTCCGTCGAGCTCGCCTTTGACGACGGATCGACCTACCTGCTCCGCCCCGGCACGGACCTGGACATCAGTTTGCTCGAGCGCCGGGAAAGCACAGGGTTCCTGAAACGATTGTTCCTGGGCATCGGCAAGCTGGTTGCCAAGACCGCGAAGCAGGCCGGCGTCGCCTCCCGCACGGAGCTCAGGACCCAGACCGCGATCGCGGGCGTCCGCGGAACAAGATTCGATCTTATGGTCGCGGATGACCGGACAACGCGGGCCGCGGTCCAGGAGGGAAGCATCAGCGTCAGCTCCATGGGAAAGGAAGTGACCGTGGGTGCCGGCGAAGGGACGATGGTGAAACAGGACATGCCGCCGCAAGAGCCGAGGAAGCTGCTCGCAGCCCCTTCCGCTGTCGGCCAGCTGCCGGTCTATGCGTCCTTGCCGGTGAGCCTGCAGATTTCCAGCGTTCAAGGCGCAGTCAGCTACCATGCTCTGCTCAGCCGCGATACCGAGGGCAAAGACATCGTCATGGAAAGCATGCTGGAGCCGGGCGCCGCCTTCCAGGCGCGGGAGCTCGCGAATGGCGTCTACTATCTCTTCCTCAGAAGCGTTGACGATCAAGGCATGGAGGGCATGGAAGCGGCTCCGTCGGTCATCGAGGTCAGGGTGGAGGAGCAGCCTGCTGCTTCTCCTGCTCCTCTCGTTCCTCCGGCACCTCCGGCAGCGCCCCCGGCGACGACGGGCCCGGGCGCGTTCGAAACCGCGGTGACCGTTCTGTTCATCGTCGGAGCGATCCTCTTCTGACGTTCTGGATCCCGTCCATGAACCGCATGAGGCAATAAAAAAACCGCCGGATCCGATAGATCCGGCGGTTTCTCGTTTTCGCACGATGTCAGCAGTTACACTGTCACTGCCTCAGTCTTCTTCCTCGACCCCAGCCAGTCGAAGACCTTTTCGTAAAAGAAAATGAAAGCAAGGAACACGCCGATCGCCGGCATGTACATCCGGTGTTCGAAGATCACGTCCACCACCGGCACCACGCTCTGCGTGGGCGAGAGGCCGATATAGAACCAGGCCATGCCGAAGGCCGGAATGGTCCATTTCTTCTTCGCATACAGCCAGACCACGGCAGCGACCACGGCAATATGGGCGATGAGCGAGAGGATCGTGGGCATCTCGAAGAGCGTCTTGGCCACGGGATAATCATAGTCCAGGTTCTGGTTGATCGGCAGGAAGAGCAGCCGGATGTATGTCCACATCACGTTCAACGACGTGTAGAAATAGGTCGACATGGTGACGCCCGTGGCGCTCTGGAGGTTGAAACCCACGCCCGCGTTCCCGCCCTCGGAGAAGAGGTTGAGGGTGTTCAGAATGTACACCCACGGCAGGGCCACGAGCAGATAGAGGTACCAGCGGGAGAGAAGGGGCTTGAACTTGCTCTCTGCAACGAACAGGAAATCGTAGAGCACCAGGAGCGCCGGCAGCGTCACTGCCCATTCCTTGGAAGCCATGGCGCAAAGCGAGCTGATCAGCATGCCGACGGCATAGGCATATTTGCCCCTGGCACCTCCCTTGACGAAGAGGATGAAGGTCAGGAGATAGAAGAAGGTCGCCAGCAGCTCGGTTCTGCTGATGATGTACGTAACCGACTCGGTCTGGATGGGATGGACGCCGAAGAGCAAGGCCGCGAAGAGCGCCATGCGCCTGGCTTTGGTCTCGGGCATGCTTCCCGCTGCCGGCATCATGAGCGTCCAGAGGATCAGCAGATAGACGAAGATGCTGTTCGCGATGTGCACGCCGATGTTGAAGATATGCCACCCGATGACATTGAGGCCGCTCAGCTGGTAGTTCAGCATGATCGAAAGGAAGACCACCGGCCGGTTGCTGGCCAGGATCCGGAGGATGTTCTCGCCCGTGACGTGCCGGATCGAGGGGTTCTCGATGATGCTCGGGTTGTCGTCGAAATGGAAGGACGCGGTGAAGGTGTTCGAATAGGCGATCAGCACCAGGACTGCGATCACGCCGAAGGCGATCAGGTTGAACCGCTTGTGCGCCAGGATCTTATTGAAGGTCTCCATGCAGCTCCTTGTCATGAACGGGGTAATCAATTGAAATGACTCTGTAATCTACCATGGAACCATTTCATTGTAAATAGGCAGCCCCTATGGGCGCTTCGCCCCCTCGAGCATCAGTTTGGCCACGGACCGGGCAAAGGCAACGGGGTCCTTGATCTTCGACCCTTCGAGCAGAAGCGCCTGGTTGTAGAGAAGGCCCGTATATTCCTTCACCGCATCGTCCCTGCCCTGATCCGCCATGGCCTGCATTGCCTCGAAGACCGGATGCTGCGGGTTGATCTCCAGGATCCTTTTCCGCGACGGCACCTCCTGGCCCATGGACTTGAGCAGCTTCTCCATCTGGGGATCCAGCTCCCCTTCGTCGGCCACGAGGCAGCAGGCGGAATCGGTCAGCCGTCCGGAAAGCCGCACGTCCTTGACCTCTTCCTTCAGCAGCTCCTTCATGCGGCCCATGAGCTTCTCGAACTTCCCCTTGTCCGTCTCGGCCGCTGTATCGAGATGAATGTCCCCTTTCGCGGCGGAATGGACCTTCTTGCCCTTGTACTCCTTGAGATCGATCATGATGATGTCATCGATGTCGTCGGTCAGGCAGAGGACCTCATACCCCTTCTTGCGGAAAACCTCCAGGTACGGCGACTGGAGCACGTTTTCGTCGGGCTTCCCCAGGATGTAGTAGATCTCCTCCTGGCCCGCCGGCATGGCCTTGACGTAGTCGTCCAGGTTCGTGAACTTCCCCGCTTCCGTCTTCGTGGACGAAAAAAGCAGGAGGTCGGCGATCTGCTCCTTCCGCGCAACGTCGTAGTGGATGCCCTCCTTCAGGATGCGGCCGAACTGGCCGTAGAAGGAGACGTACGTGTCATAGTCGCTCTTCTTCATCTCCGCAAGCGTGTCGAGCACCTTCTTGGTGACGTTCTTTTTGATCACCTCAATGTGCCGGTTCGCCTGCAGGATCTCGCGCGACACGTTCAGCGGCAGGTCAGAGGAATCCACCACGCCCTTGACGAAGCGGAGGTATTCCGGCAGGAGCTGCTCGCAGTGGTCCATGATCTGCACGCGCTTCACATAGAGCATCGGCCCGATCTTGTACTCCCGGTACATGATTCCGTAGGGCGCCTTCTGCGGAAGGTACAGGAGCGCCGTGAACTCCGATGTTCCCTCGGCGCGGTAATGGATCACCTTCGCCGGGTCGGTGAAATCGTGGGACAGGTGTTTGTAAAAATCGTTATACTCTTCCGCGGGGATCTCGGAGGGTTCCTTGAGCCAGATCGCCTTGCGCGAATTCAGCGTCTCCTCCTCGATGGTTTTGATCCGTTTGGCCTTGTCCGCCGAATCCACCTTCTCCCGCTCGATGTCCATGACCACGGGATGCTCGATATAGTCCGAGTATTTCCTGACCACGTCCCGGATCTCCCATTCATCGAGGTACTTTTTCTCCTCAGCCTTGAGATGGAGAGTCACGTCGGTGCCCGGTCGGTCCTTCTCCACCTCGCCGACAGTGTACGAACCGTCGGCCGTCGATTCCCAGCGGACCGCCTTCTTCGTCGTTTCCGTGGCCTTGCGCGTGACCACGGTCACCCTGTCCGCCACCATGAAGGAGGAATAGAAGCCCACGCCGAACTGGCCGATCAGGCCCGGCCGGTCCTTCTGCTGCGCCTGTTTCATCTGTTCCAGAAACTCCCGCGTCCCCGAGTGGGCGATGGTGCCGAGCTCGGCGATCACTTCGTCGTGCGTCATGCCGATGCCGTTGTCGCTCACCTTAAGCGTTCCCGCCCCCTTGTCCGCGGAGATCCTGATCTTCCATTCCCCGCAGCGTTCGAGGATCTCCCCGTTCGTCAATGCCTCGTACCGCGCCTTGTCGATGGCGTCCGACGCATTGGAGATCAGCTCCCGCAGAAAGATCTCCTTGTGGGAGTAGAGGGAATGGATCATCAGGTTCAGCAGTTCCTTCACTTCTGTTTTGAATTCCAGGGTCTCTCCAGCCATGCCGCACCTCGTCGAAATGAAATTCGCCGGACACATCCCGTGCCCGGGCATACAATGTAGCAAATCATCGGCGGTTTTTCAAGATGCTGTCCGATTCATGTCCGATTCAACCTTTTCCCTTTTGCGTGGTCTCATTCGGCAAGACGCACTTATTCGTCAAATGAAGGAGGATATCATGAGAAAAGTCACCGGCATCACGGCTGTCGTTTTGGTTTTGGCATTCGGAGCCTTCGCCGCCTGGGCTGAGCAAGGCCCGGCAAGCGGGACGGGTCCGGCCATGCAGGGAGCAGGCGGGAACCGCGAGACCTTCAGCGAGAGGAAAGCGCGGATCCTGAAACTGTTCGACGAGCGCAAGACCCGGCTGGAGCAGGAAAAAGCCTGCGTGGATGCGGCGCAGAACGACGAGGACCTGATGAAGTGCCGGCCCCAGCGGCCGATGCGCGGCGGGGAAGGCGGCCCCGACGGGCGCAGGGGCGGGCCGAGGCCCCAGATGCCCATGGGAGGGGGAGAACAGTAGCTGCTGCACGAAAGCGGAAAGAGAACAGCCGGGAGAATGATTCCCGGCTGTTTTGTTATACACCGCACTTCAGATTCGCCGATTCCCCGGGCGGTTCCTACTCCCGCACCCAGCCCGGATAGGCGCCTGCTTTCCGCGCCTCGTCGGGCAAATCATCCTCCAGCCGTTTGCGCAGGTTTTCCCGCTTCCATTCGGTTTGCTTCTGGCTTTCCGCGTACAGCTGCGAGCAATCGGTCTTGATGCCTACATAGTTCTTCTGCTTTTCTTCGCACTCGCGCCGCTTTTCCTTGTAATAGGCGATATTGTCATCCTCTGTCCTGATCTGCTTGCGAAGATTGTCCGCTCGTTCCCGCCACCATCCTTCGGACCGCCCTTCATTGTCCACGTGGGGCTGTCCGGCCTGCACCGCACGATCTTTCTTCACCGGGGCAGGCTCTTCCTTGCGATCCTCGGAAGGTTTGTCCTGCGCCGCGCCGACAACCTGCGCGTTGGCGCGGTATTCCTGCGGAATCCTGGTCAGGTCGTTGGTATAATTCTCTCTCCCCTTGCCGTCCAGCCATTTGTACAGTTCCGCCGGCGCGGGACGAGGAGAGAACAGCATACCGGCTGCAATGGTCATTCCGAAGATAAACCGTTTGTTCAGCATCGTGCCTCCCTTCGTTCGCCTAGTGTCTGTCCCTCACGACAACGGTATCCGCCACGAGATCGCCGATGCGCTGCCATTTAAAGGTGCCGCAAAGCGCGACCACGGCCACGAGGAAATAAAAGAACCCGTCGATGATCCTGAGCAGGTTTCTCAGAAACGCCGCGGACAGCGTGCAGGGGGAGAAGTCCTCGTTCAGGACGCGGATTCTGCAGATCAGCTTGCCCAGTGTCTGGCCGAAGAAGCCTTCCAGAAGCGAATAGTAGAGATAGCCGCCGATCATGAACAGGGCCAGGGCGAAGAAGAACAGGAACAGGAACCGGAAGGGATTCCCGGCCATTTCCTCGGGCTTGGGGAAGAGCAGGATGACCGCTGCGATCGGCGGGATCACCAGAACGATGCCGTCGATGGTCGTTGCAAGGAACCGGCGAAAGACGGTCGCAAACTCGTAGGTCCTGTCGCCCTCGATCCAGATCCGCTTCTTGAACCTGTTGATCAAGGCGGAGAATCCGAAAATAACGAGGATGGGAAGCAGATTGGACGCCGTAAAGATGACCAGCACGGGCATCATGACCGGGAACGCGCTTGTCGAACCGGCAAGCCGTACCGGTTCCACGAGCGTTTCCTTCTGGATCGTGTACAGGTTCTGCGACGTGAATTGCTGCGTGAAGAGCCTCACCTTCCCCTGCTGCAGGAATACGTCCCAGTTCGTGAACCCGCCCTGGATCGCCAGATGCATGGGACCTGACCAGGCGTCATTGGTATATACATAGTACGTGAGCGTTTTGTTCTTTCCCTCTCCCTGGCGATGGAAGAAATAGAGGTTCTTGCCGTCAGAAAGCACTTCATATCCGCCTGAATAAGGAGAAGTTGCCGGAGCGGACCAGGTCGTGCCGTTCAGGATGGACCACGCGATGGATCCGTCTTCGGTCCAGAAGAGGCAGAGATGATTCTGATACCAGGCAAGTTTGGCGCAGGAGCACGCATCATCCTTCTTGCTCGCGGCAACATAGGCGTCGGGAAGCGGCACCGGCGCTGCCGCCGCTCCCGTCCCGAAAAGAACGAGTCGGGGGCCGTTCTCAAAGGTGCTCAAGACATAGAGGCCCGCGGAAGTGATCAGACCGTGGGGATCCTCGCCGATCGACTCCGACCGTTCCTCGGTCCATTTGTTGCCGTCGTAGATACGGTATCCGCCTTGCGACAGGAAGACCAGCCGTCCGTCCCTTCCCGAGGCGTGCTCATAGGAAGGGATCTCCTGCGAAGAGCCGGGTTTTGAACCCTGCAGCACAGCGAGGTACCGTTTCATCTCCGGCTGGCGCCGTTCCCGGGGGTTCATCGTGCTCATGTCCATCTTTTGCGACAACAGGTAGACGTTCTTCCCGTCGGAGACCGCCGCATCGGTGACCGACGGCACGGGCATCAGCTTGAACATGAGTCCCGGCCGCAGGATCATCACGGCGAAGAACAGGACATAGGTGAGCCCGAACAATCCAAGCCCCAGCACTCCTACGCCGATGGCGAGGTTCCGGTTTCTTTTCTTTTCCTGTTCGTTGTCCGGCTGGATGGCGGTATCGTTCATCAGGTGACCTCCGGCGTCGCCCTGCACGGGATTTTCGGGAAACGACGCCCACCGTTCTCTGAGATAAAAAACGCAGCACCCTGCGACGAGAAATGAAACGTCAGGTCCAGGCGCAACGACGATGTCGTGCCGTCAAGGTCCTTGAACAGATACGCGCTGCCTTTCACGACCTCGTCATAGGTGATCACCTTGCGAATGAAGGCGATCCCCAGGGATGTGTTGTTTTCCAGATAATAATCGCCGCCGACGCCGACAGCATACCCATGACCGCCGAAGGTAAGCGAGCTGTCACCGAGCGTGTAGGAACCGTAGCCGACCAACAGATAGGGGACGAGCTGCGCATTGGCCGGGACCATCACCTTTCCGTTCAGGCTGAACTCGCCGAATCCGATGGTGGCGCCTTCGGAACGGTGCGAACTCCCAGCCCAGTCCAGCTCGAGCGCGAAATTTCTCGTGAAAGCATAGCCGAAGATGATGCCCAACCCGGCGCCCGTACCCACGGTCGGCGCTTTGGTCCCGTCAAAATCTCCCCGAATGTCGTTGATCGGGATCTGAACGCCGAAATACCAGGGCAGGCGTTGCGGTGTGCTGCTCGTCACGACCGTAGGGGCCGGTGCGGCGGATACCGCCGTCGGCGATGACGATGGCGTGGCAGGAATCTGTCCTGGGAGAGTCGCTGGAGCGGGTGCGGCCGACGGCTGCGCGGGCTGTTCGTTTTTGATCAGTTCGATATTGATCTTCTCGATCTTACGCCACGTGTCGCCCGTTTCGACCATGACCGACGCGTCATCTTCCTTTACGATCTTCCCGCGGACAATCGTTCCGTCCTTCAGATAGACGGCATCGGCAAAAGCGTTTGCTGCGAAGAGCAGCACTGCCAGGATCACGGAACAAACCAGCCTCATACAATCCCTCCCCGTTCTTGTTGGAAGATGCCTCTCTGCATTCCTTAGTATTTATTATTCCGTATTTCAACGAGGTCGGCCCGATAGGCGCCGATCTGCTCGGAAAGCCACGTGACGTGATGCTCGAACCGGAAGTTCATCCGGTCGTAGAGATCGGAGAGTTCCGCCGTGCGGTCCAGCGAGGCGAGCGAGCCCGAAGGCACGATCCGGCTGCGGCTGCGGGCAATGTCTTCGATCTTCCGTTTGAAATACATACTATCCGACTCGTATTGCCTGATCACGCGGTTTAATACTTCTTCAACGGCAGCGGCGCTCCTTCCTATGACAGCGGCCAGCTGCCCCATAACCTCGACATCGCCGTACTTGCGGTCGATCCACGCGCGCTCCAGGCGTCCGGTCTCCAGCAGCACGGCATAGTGCTTTTGCAGCTCGTCGAGGCTTTTCAGTTCGCGCTGCATGAGCACGATCTCCGCGTCGGTGATCTCCTTGTACCGTTCGTACATCTCGTCCTTCCGACGATCGCGGCCGGGCTCGCTCTGCTGCTTCTCACGGCCTCGGGCCTCGATGAACGCTACCGAAGTGACGTACTCCAGGATGCGCCGCAGATCCGACATGCGCTGCTGCGTCCGATCGTTCAATATCACCAGCCGGGCGAGCCGCTCGTCCAGCTGCGACCCGTACGTGCCGTACCCGTTGACAAGGGAAATCCAGAGCTCCTGCCGTACAGCGCCGGCTTCGTCCGAAGAGTAGGCCTGCAACAGCGCTGATTCGATATCTTCGGACCGCGCGCCCAGCCAGGCGGCATAGGACTGGTACCACTCCAGGAACGACTGGAGGTCCTGTTCCCGCCTCGTCGACTCGTAACTCTCGACGGCTGCGACCTGCTTCTCGATGCCGCGCAGCATCTCCTGCACATACCGCAGCGATCTGGTCAGATCGTCATCAGCGCGTTCCAGAAACAGCCGTTCCCGCGTCAGCCTGCGGTGCGCACGGTCTTTTCCGTCGGTCTGCAGGCGGTCGTCCGCCCCGAAGGCAACAGGCGTCCAAAATGCCGCATTGATGAGCGTCAGAAGGATTATCAACAGGATACGCATGAGGCACCTCAGCACTGCAAACCGTCTTTCGGAAAAATCTTCTCAACGGTGCCCGCCACCTCGTTGAGCCAGGCCTGCCGCTCTGCTTCCGAGCTTGTGACGACGACGGAAAACATGCGGCGGTAGAAGGCGTTCGCGCCGCAGAGGCCGAAGATGCAGTTACGCCAGATCGTCTCGAGCGGATCGCCGAACAGGCTCTCTTCCCGGTCCCGGACCGTGTTGGAGGTGTTGAACACCACCGCGGCCTTTGCCTTGAGAAGCCCTCTCGGCACGCCTTCGCCCGAATCCCCATCCAGGAACTCGTAGGCGATCCCCGGCCGGATGATCCGGTCTATCCAGCCTTTGAGGATTGCCGGCGGCTGGCCCCACCAGTTGGGATGCACGATCACGATACCGTCGGCCTCGGCGATCTCGTCGCAGCGCCGCTTCACCTCCACCGGCATGGCGCAATCGCGGGGTATCTCCTGAAGATGCAGGATAGGGTCGAACTTCTCGGCATAGAGGTCATGAAAACATACCCGGTGGCCGTTGGCTTCGAGCTGCCCGACGACAGTTCGAGCAATGGCATGGTTGAAGCTCTTCGGATCCGGATGAGCAAGAATGACGGAGATGTTCATGCTTGGACTCTGCGAGAGACAATACATCGTCAGCGACGATTCTGTGAGATTCGGACATTTTTTCGCTGACGATACAAACGTTCGGTAAAACCGCCCTCTTGCTCGAAGGCCTTGGATTGTGCTGCAAGCTGACGGTCGAGAAGGCTCGAAGCGACAGCGATCAACGTCAGGACAGCGTTAGCGGAAACCTCGGCATAGGTGGACTGAATGGACGTAGTGGACGTTATAGACGCATTTGCCTTTGATCCTTGTCCATTTCGTCCATGCCGTCCATCCCGTCCAGCGACTTCCTTCACCCAAACCGCCACCTCATCCGCCGTCGCACGTCGCCGCGCGATCAGTTCCGCCCTGCGGGGATCGCTCTTGTCCCAGAGCGCCAGGCCCCGCTGGCGCAGGAAATCCTCGTAGTCCAGGCGCAGTTCTTCAAGACTCGCCCGCGCAACATTTGTAAGCTTGAGTTCGGTCTTTTTCGACGTACCGCTCGCCTGGCTTCCCTCTGCGATGTTCTGCACTCCGCTCCTTGCGGCCTGGACCATCTGACCATGAGTTCGACTTCGTTTCTCCACGTATCGGTCGCAGAAGCGGACCGTGACGTCGTACACGAGCTGAGCAATCTGAAAGCTCTTCAGCTTGCGATAGCCGCCGTGCTTGGGGATAAGAGGGGCAGGGGTAGTCATGGATCACCGAAGAACATTCTACGTCGCTGTTACTTGCCGTTCGTTCCCAACTGCTCTTGACTTGCGATGGATGTCGCGCGGTCTCGACGTTATTCGAGCAGAAACTCTACGCGACAAGGCATCAATATATCGAACCGTAGTTAATCAGTGGCGGATACCATAAATCGGTTGTCAGCTTGTTAAAAACGAACAGTGCAATAAATACGACTGTGCTCGTTATGACGAGCGCTCGGAAATTCTTATATTTGACGCTAAACGACCATCCGATCAGCATGATTAACGGCAGACATAAGAGTCCTCCAGCAACGAACTCTTCCATAAAACCAACAGGCCCCATTACGCCCACTTCCATGCCGTAAATAATTTTGTTCGCCTTTACAACAATGTATTCATAAGCTGCTGTACTGGCAAATACGAAGATTATCGAAGCCAAACACGCAACGACAACGCACTTCCCATTTATCTCGATCACATTCATTACGCTCAGCAGCAACAGAGTAACGGTGGCTACCGCTATGAACTGAGATATCCAGGCTAGCAAAGATATAATCCCGAAGGATATAGGCTCGATATGAACATTTATATAGAGAATATGCAGCGCACCGCATGGACCGAAGTGAGCGTCCTTCTCATGGGAAAAATAAACAAGCAAAAAACTTCCCAGATAAATTCCCACCAAGTAAAGCACGGGAATTAAACCGTATGTTATCTTGTTACGCATAACAATTCCGTTTGGAAGTCGGTTTCGCTAACGCTCTATCCAACTTGCCCCACCTCCCCAACCCCTCCTTATCACGGAGGGGAATCGCATTCGCTACTTTATCTCTATCTGCTCTCCCCCGGAACCCGTCTGGCTCGGCGGAACCTTCTCCTTGAACATCCGCGTGAGCGTTGCGGCGAGCGCATCGAGGCTGCCCATGTTCCCGCCGCCCATGACCAGGATCTCGGGCATGATCTTCTTCTCGCCCTTCATCACCGCGTCGATGGCGTTCACGAGCGTCGTGGATTGTTCGCCGATAGCGCTCCGGAGAGCATCCGCGGCCTTGGCGCGCGCCATGCCCACGGCCTCGATCTCCGCGCCCTTTGCCGTGCCGGTCTGCTGAGTGTAGAACGAGTCGCCGCGTCCCTCCGCTTCCTTCTTATACTGATAGGCGTCCGCGTTGATCCTGATGGCCGATGCCTTGTTCCCCTCGATCGTCACGTTCACTTCCGACTGGGCCAGGTCCTTCTGCATATCCGCCGTGCCGCGCGCCTTCTCTGTCTCGATGCGCTGCTCCTGCGACTGCTTCTGCTTCTTGAAGGTCTCGATCTCCTGGTTCGCGATCTCGCGCTGCGTCAGCACCTTCACCAGATCGTCGGGGAAGACCACGTCCTGGATGTACACGCCTCGGGTCTCCACGTTGTATTCCCTGAGCTTGCCTTCGATGTAGGCCATGGCCTGCTTCTGAATGTCGTTCCTGGTCTCGATGAACTTGATGGCCGGGAGCGTTTGGAGCGTGTCGCGGAAGTGGTTCCCCACCGCCGCCTGCAGCACTTCCTCGACGAGGTTCTTGACCGTACCGACCATGCTGATCACTTTGGACGCCTGCGTGTCGGGAATGTGGATCTGGACCTGCAGGTCGATCTTGAAGATGAAGCCTTCGCGCGACTTGGCGATGATCTGTTGGAGGTTCTTGTCGAGATTGTGCGCTTCAGAGCTTGCCTCCGCCCAGTTCAGGTTCAAGATCGCCGTGGGCACGATCTCGGCCTTGTAGCAGTGCGGGTTCAGCGGGTATTTGCCGGTCCTGATCGGTTCGCGCCAGATGCCACGGTGGCCGGGCCGGACGAGGGAGCCGAACTTGAAGTCCGTGCCCGACATGTCCTGCGATGCGAGACCCACGTAGGATTTGATCACCGCGGCCTGGCCCTGCTCTACCACCAGCATGGGCACGATTTCCACGGTCATGAGGAAGGGATTCAGGTTGTAGGCGCCGTAGAGCAGCGGATCGTGTTGCAGACCGATCTTGCCGCCCGAGTCCAGGAACTTCTGGAAGTCCTGGTAGTTGTTGTGAATGTTGTTCTTGCTTGCCAGGATCGTTTCCATCAAGGCGGAATCCTCGGCGCTCTTCTTCTCGAGTTCCGCGATGTCCTCATACCCGCCGATGCGGTTCGCGATGTCGCCTGCATGCAGCGGCTCGCCTTCGAAGGTGGTCACGATGCCGATGATGTCAACCTGCCGGTTATCCTGGGTGACGGGGCTGACGCGCACCACCGAGAGCTGCTGGGGAGAGAGGCCGAACATCTCGGCGGAAAGCTTGCCTGCCTGCTTTGCCGCGTTCTGGAGCTCCGGCGAGATCGGCACGCCGTAGACCATCCTGCGCGTAATGACCAGGAATCCCACGGGATGGATCGGCACGAGCGTTCCCGGAGGGAGCACCGGCCGCTGCACGCCCTTCTGTCCGCCCTGCTCCATGAAGGACCGGAGGTCGGAGAAGTTGGCGAACTCGTTCTTGTACACCGCCGACTTTGCGCCGATGGGAAGCGGCTTGCCCACCTGGGCGATCACCACGCCGATCTCGCCCGCGGGCACCTGAACCCAGGGATGTTTGTCCACGCTGTAGAAGAGCCAGAACTTGAAGCG
>JAKAHZ010000173.1 GCA_021814615.1 Nitrospirota bacterium
GCCTTCTGGTCCCAGGGGAGGAGATAGCCGGTAAAGGCAAAACCGCCGACGATAGCGATCAGACCCACGCCGATGACCCAGACAATCTCCCGGGGTTTCTTGTAAGAACCGAACACGAATACCCTGAGCATGTGGAGCGCAATGATAACCATCATAAAACTCGCGCCCCAGTGATGCAGACCGCGAACAAAACCGCCGAACGGCGCCTCGTCCTGAATGAACTTGACGCTCGCATAGGCGTGGTCGGGGGTCGGCACATAATAGAGCGCCAGGGTAATGCCCGTAGCTACCTGGAGGATGAAAAGAAATACGAGGGATGCTCCGAGCACATAGAACCAGCTCGCGCCTCCCGGAATCGGCCGCTCGCTGAAGGACCTCCACAGGTCACGGACCCTGATGCGTTCGTCGAGCCAGTTGATCAGCATCGTGAACATGCTTCCTCCTCAAGCGACGGTCTTCGTTGCGGTCCCGACCTGGAATATTTCGAACTTCACATACACCTTCTCCCCATCCACGCGGACATCGAGCGTATCCAGAGGCCGGGGCGCGGGGCCCGCCAGAACCTTGCCGTTGATATCGAAAACACTTGCATGACAGGGACACTTGAACTTCTGCTCCGAGGGGAACCAGCGATAGCCGCAACCGAGATGCGGGCAGCTCGGCGAATAGGCGCGCACCGTGCCATCCTGCTTCTTGACCAGCCAGACCGTCCGTTCCCGCTTGGTTTCCTCCCATCCCTGCTTGACCGTCTCGAGAAATCTCCGTTCCTGCGGTTCGTCCGCGGCGAGGTCGGACAGCCCTCCCGCATCGCTCCATGCCGGCGCCCTGCGCTTAAGCACGGGCAGGATGCCGAATCCGGTCAGGGGTATCGCGACGGCCGCGCCGATGAAGCCGACGACGGCAACGATGGTCTTCGTCATGAAGTTTCTCCGCGAAACATCCTGGTCACTCATCAACCACCTCCGAAGGAATCAGAACGATGAAAAGCACGTCTTGGAGAAATTGTATCGGTGTCCGAGGGGAGAGTCAAGAAAGGGGAATAAAATCGTTCCGCTCTAGGGCCTGCGCTTTTCCTTCAGCGGCCGTTCCCCTGGCTTGGTAATCGTTCTTGAACCTTTGGCCTGGTCCCGCACCACATCGAGAACGAGGGACTCGCCGGGACCGAGTTTCTTGAGCGCCCGGATCAGCGCTGACACATCGGCATCCGTACCGTTGCATCCCACAATGATGTCCCCCGGCCGGAGATCGTTTTTCTGCGCCTCCTTCCGGGGATCTACCGTCACCACAAGAATACCAGGTCCCCGATAGGTCGTGTTCTCCCGTACCCACCGGAGCCAGACGGCATCCGGGGCTGCATTGGTCATATGCATGCCGAACCAGCCTTCATTATTCAGCAGCAGCCCGCGGCATCCCTTGTACTGCGCAGCTGACAGTTGGTATCCGTCGAGACCGAAGGTCAGGGTCACGGGTTCCGCCGCCGATGAAAATACAAGCGTGGCGGTTACCGCCTTGCCTTCCTCGAACATGCGGTGCAGGGCATTGCTCTCGTCTTCTCCGTAAGTAAGGATACGTCCATCGCGGCTTGCGGTCGCCCCCCCGGTACGTCCGAGATCATCTACGGCCAGACCCATTCTGCCGAGCGCGTGCAGGTCGAAAGGGGCCGGATCGCTCTCGATCGACACGGCTCCGTTGTTTCCCACGCTGATGCGGATCTCCGTTTCCGCGCTGCGCACCCCTGTCCAGTGGCGCTGCGGATCCGAAGCGGCCGAGCATCCGTAATCGCCCTTCACGGGATCGCGCGTCCACGCAAACCTCCACTCTCCCCGTGCCGATGTAGCAAGGAAACAGAAAGCAAAGAAGAAAATTGTCGCTAACCGCCAGGAAGACAATTTCACGATCCATCCTTCTTCGTTCAGATCGCCAGCCCGTTCCGCTCTCCCGCTGCATATCTCCGGGCGAGGATGAGAAGTTTGCAGTAATAATTGTCGAGGGAGGGCACGAAGTCACTGGCGCGAACCGTCTTGGGCGCGCTGCTGCCGTCGGGAGCGGTGAAATTGCCGGTGATCTCGGGCAGAATTCCGGAAAAGAGGCTGAGGCCCTTTTCCACATCCACTTCGAGCAGACCGTCCACTTCGCTTTCCTGAAGCGACAATCCCGTCGGCCGGCCTTCCATCGGCAGGAGGAAGACATCCTGGAACTCCAGTTCCCGGATCCCCGGCTCAAAGCAGTAGACGGACACTCGTTTCCCCAGAGAAACCAGGTGCGTGAACGCAATTTCGATTCCCAGTTCCTCGCTGATCTCGCGGGGAGCCGCATCCCGGACCGTTTCTCCTCCGGCATAATGGCCGCCCACGCTCACGTCGAACCGGGACGCCGCGATCTTCTTTGCCGATGAGCGCAATTGAAATAGAGCGTGCTGTTTTCCCACGCGCGGATAGGTGATCAGGCAATGGAAAGCACCGTGCCAGATGCCGGTTCTGTGGGCGTCATCGCGGCCTATCCTCTCGCCGGTCCTTCGTCCCGTGCAATCGAGCACTTCAAATTGTTCCTGCCGAATCAGCCCCACAATCATCCTCTCCTGATTCCCACTGCAGTATTATAGAGGAAATGTTTTCCGCTGACAACCCCGGTAAAAGACGTTATAATCAACAACGAAGGCTCCTGATGGGGCGCAGCTGGTTCCCGCGCCTTCACGCTCAATGCACATCGACGCATTTTTCCATTCCTGGGTCGGGATGTTCGTCACCCAGTCCATTCTGCACACGCTCGTCGCAGCCCTCATTGTCGATACGGCGCTCTCTGCCTGGAACATCGCGAATCCTGCCGTGCGCCAGCGGTTCCGCCTGCTCGTGGTCATTCTGCCGGTCGTCACCTTTCCCCTTTACCAGGCGATATC
This sequence comes from Nitrospirota bacterium, assembly GCA_021814615.1. Lineage (GTDB taxonomy): Bacteria > Nitrospirota > UBA9217 > UBA9217 > UBA9217 > JAKAHZ01. The sequence continues at coordinate 2,897 of JAKAHZ010000173.1, forward strand.
GCCCGAGCGCGGCTCACCACTCTTCCGCCTCGACGCGGTCCTGGATGTGACCAGGTGGTTCAATCTCCAGTTGTGGGGGGCATTCCCCCTGGGCCTGCTCTTTCTTGCCTTCTGTGCTCTGACCTCCGCCCTCTTCGCCTTCCAGGAGCTCCTGCCGATCATCAAGCACACATCTGCCGCGCCGCTCGATGATGACGAAGCATGTACGCCGGAGCCGGGGTCGCCGCTCGACCAGGCGCTGAAAAGCATTCCGGGCCCCCGTCCCGAGGCAATGATCATTGATGAAGCAGAGTGCATCATCTTCTCCTCCACGGGCAAACGCCCGGTCGTTTACATCTCCCGCATGTTCGTCCTCTCGCTGACCCCGGAAGAGCTGCGCGCAGCCGTTGCCCACGAAATTGCCCATATCCGCCGCAGCAGGCGTCCCACCATGGTCATGCTCTTCCTGCTCAGATCGCTGCTCTTCTTCAATCCCGTGATCCTCATGGAATTCCGCCGCATCATCCAGGAAGAAGAGAAAATATGCGATGATTTCGGCGCCGCGCTCTCAGGCAGGAGCGCCATGGCGCAGGCGCTCGTGAAGTTCCGTGACTGCGAACACGCTGAACAAGCGGTCCTCTTCTCCGACATGGCTTCCCCGCTTCGCGATCGCATCGTGGAATACGGCCAATCCGTGCAATTTTCGAACCGCATCGACCGTCTCGAGGAAAACCCCGCTGCACCGGCTAACAGCATCGTGGTATTCTGCTGCGTCCTGGCGACGATCGTTACGGTCAACTATTATCTGGTCTGAGGGAAGATATGGCCATCAAACGAACGATCGGCGGCATCCCGGTATTTATCGTCCTCGTCGCGCTCCTGATCGGCGTTCTCGAGCTTGCGAACTGGATCCCCCTCGTGATCCAGGACGGCGCGCTCGAACGGTTCGCAAGCATCGACGAAGCGCGGAACCGGCTGAAGCGTCCCGACATCCTGAGCCCCGCCTATTACCCCCGAAGTGTACGGTGGCCACCCATCCTGGTTGCAGCCCAGGATCGGCCCTACCGCGCGATTCTCGCTGAATTTTCAAGGACCGAGGGCAACGAAACGGTCCTGGCAATCACCCAGACGGAACGGGGCCGCCCTCCGCTCCGGACGGCCCTGCACCTCGCATCGGTCAGGGAACGGGCACCTTTCGAAGTCAAAGGCAGGCGAATGCTCCTCGAAGCGGGTTCGTGCCCGTCCGGCGATCCCTGCAGCAGGCTGAGCTGGATTGAAGGAACGGACGATATCTGTATCGTCATGAAGGACGCCGCACCGGAACTTGTCCGTATCGCAGAGAGCATGATGCTCAGTCGCGCCATGGAAAAACCCTGAAACAAACCTTCTTGGCGCTGGTGCATCAACAACGGCTGTTTCGGCGCTGAACCGCATACCGCGCAGAGCAACTTTCCAGGCAAAGAGCTTTGCCCTCCCGTTTTTTTCTTCCTATGCTATACTCCAACAGTATGACGTCTTCGACGGGATCGTTTCCCGGCATCTGTTCTTCACCGACCGGATCAGTTCATCCGTAAAATATGCCGCCTCCCAAGGAGGGCACCATGTCAGAAAGAGGAATGAAGTTCCTGTTATTCCTGGTTTTGATCTCTTGCCTTTCCTTGCCTTCTTTCACAGCGGCGAATCCCGGAGAACAACCGGCCGACGAAGCGGCGGCCTGCCTTTCCTGTCACGGCCATCGCGGCATGACCCTCAGTTTCCAGAACGGGGAAACGACCCAGGCCTTTGTCGATCCGGCCAAATTCAGGTCATCGCTCCACCGCGATCTCTCCTGTACATCCTGTCATACGGAGTTCTCCGAACAGCAGCATCCCAAACGGACATTCAAGAATCGGGAACAGTATGCTGCAGCGGCCTCGGGCGTCTGCCGCCAGTGCCATCCTTCCGAGCAACTGAAGAAAACCGCGATTCACGCTTCGCTGCTATCCTCCGAAAAGCATCTCCCGGTCTGTTCCACCTGTCATAATCCCCACGCAGTGACGTCCATGGCGCGGGAAAAGGCATCTCTTTCGGAAAACGATCACTGCCTTGGATGCCATCGACATGACATGAAAATCACCCTGAAAAACCGGGAGTCGGTGTCGCTTAAGGTCGACGAAACCGCGCTTCAGGGATCGGTCCATGCAAAGCTCTCCTGTTTCGACTGTCATTTCGGATTTTCCAGCAGCCAGCACCCCAAACGCAATTTCACCTCACCGCGGGATTTTTCCATTTCCCAGTCCGAAGCCTGCAGACGGTGCCATTTCGACAAGTACACGAAGACCCTGGAGAGCATTCACTACGCTCTCCTGAGCCACGGAGACCTGCGCGCCCCGGTCTGCACAGATTGCCACGGAGCCCATTCCGTCGCGCAGGCGCGCGTCGACAAGCTCAGGAGCTCAAAGCGGTGCGGCAGATGCCACGTGGACATTTTCGGGACATACTCGAAGAGCGTTCATGGCAGCGCACTGGTGCAGGAGAACAACTTCGATGTGCCCATCTGCGCCGATTGCCATACCGCCCATACGATCCAGTCGGCCCACTCCCAGGATTACCGGGATAAAGTGCCTGAAATCTGCGGTAAATGCCATGGCGATGCCGCTCTGATGAAAAAATACGGTCTCTATGCCGGTGTGGTGAATTCCTATCTTCAGGATTTTCACGGCGTCACCCTGCGTCTCCGCCAGATCCAGAAGAACGGCGGCTCCAACACCGTCCACCGGGCCATCGCAACCTGCGTGGACTGCCATGGCGTTCACG
>JAKAHZ010000174.1 GCA_021814615.1 Nitrospirota bacterium
TGGTATCGAGACTCGAGATCCCGGAGATGGGGAGGATCCCCCACTGGACGCCGGTGAGAAAGATAAGCAGCAAGGCCACCCAGAAGCCGGGCATGGAATAGCCGACAAAGACGAACACTGTCGTGAGCCGGTCGAGGGACGAGTATTGGTGCGTCGCCGAGAGGATGCCGATGGGGATGGCGATCAGCAGGATAACGCCGAGCGAAAGAAGATTGATGGTGAGCGTGATCGGGAGTCGCTCGAGGATCTTGTCCTTCACCTTCCGTCCGTCGGCGAAGGTCGTGCCGAAATCGAGGGTCAGGAACCTGGTGAGCCAGGTGACGTACTGCTTGTGCACAGGCTGGTCCGCGCCGTAGAGCTTGCGCAGCCGCTCGCGCGCCTCCGCCGAGGCCTTGGCCGAGAATTCCATCTGCGCTTCCGCCGGCCCGCCCGGCGCCATGTGCATGATCGAGAAGGAGAGGATGGTGATCCCGAGAAGGATAGGGATCATGAGGAACAGGCGTTTGATGCTGTACAGAAACATGGCCGGTCAGTCTTTTACCTTGTAGACGAGGTCAAAGGGCTTGGCGGGCTGAGAGAGCTTGATGCCCGTGAGCTGGCCGCGTTGAGCTTTCTCGACGGGCTTGTGATCGAACTCCATGGCATCGATCTTCTGGGTGAAGTCCGTGGCCGGCCCCTTGATACGGACCGTCTCGCCCACGCCGAGATCGCCGAAATCGAGCTTCACCGCGGCGATGCCGTTCTTGTCGAAATACCGGAGGATGGACCCGATCCGCTCTTCCATGGCAACAATATTAGTCGAAATCCGAGTGGGTTTCAAGAAAGAACTGCTGAATGTTGATCAGGTGAATTACAGGGGGAAATGACGACCCGGCGTACGCCGCAAGGCAGCCGATCTCTTTTGCGCACACATCGAAATGTCGTGTCAATTGCGAGGAGTAGGGCTACGAAGCAATCTCGTATCCGAATCTGACCACGACATTGCCGCGCTCCCTTCGGTTGCTCGCAATGACAGCACTAATTGATTTCAAGAAGTGCGGAGGAAGAAATGGCGCGCCCGGCGCGATTCGAACGCACGACCTTTGGCTTCGGAGGCCAACGCTCTATCCAGCTGAGCTACGGGCGCACTACTGGTTGGTGGTAATCCGTACCGTTGTACTGTCTTACAGTATTGGCGCGCCCGGCAGGAGTCGAACCTGCGACCTACGGCTTCGAAGGCCGCCGCTCTATCCAGCTGAGCTACGGGCGCTTAAAGATTCCTCAAGAAACATTTGGAGAGACGGCAACGATTCCGTCTCTCCAAAGTGATTATTATGGGGTGAGCGACGGGGCTTGAACCCGCGACCCTCAGGGCCACAACCTGATGCTCTACCAACTGAGCTACGCCCACCGTGTCAAAACGGCACTTCTATATTATTGGCGCGCCTGAAGGGATTCGAACCCCTGACCCACAGCTTAGAAGGCTGTTGCTCTATCCACCTGAGCTACAGGCGCGTTATGCGGGAACCTGCCTGAAGAGCGGGCAGCCCTAAGCTTAATGGTCGGGGCGAGAGGATTTGAACCTCCGACATCCTGCTCCCAAAGCAGGCGCGCTACCGGGCTGCGCCACGCCCCGCGCAACGCCGCGTTATCTAACCCCTTACGGCAGAACATATAATACAGACCACACTAAACCTTGTCAAGCGCTATATGGAAATGCGCGCCTTCCGGAGGTCCTCTTCAGCATTCAGAAGTGGCTGAGCGGATTCCGCGCCGGGCGCGCCATTTTTCTCCTCCGTTCCCCGTCTTTTCCATGGTATAATCCGGTCCACCTTCATGCATGGTGCGAGGCCGAACAGTTCCGATGCCATCCGTCAGCATTATCATCTGCACCTATAACCGCCAGGATTATCTCCGGGACACGCTGCAGTCCCTGGCGCAGTCCCTGCCGCCGGATCGCAAGGATGTGGAGATCCTTGTGGTGAACAACGCGTCCACGGACAAGACCGAGGCCGTGGTGCGGGAGTACAATGCCTCCCATCCCGAACGGCTTGCCGCGCTTGTGCGGGAGGACCGCAAGGGCCTGTCCTGCGCAAGGAACACGGGCATGGACCAGGCCAAAGGGGACATCCTCTGCTTCCTGGACGACGACGTCTTCGTTCCCGAGGGCTGGCTGGACGGCATCATCTCCGCCTTTTCCCTGGGGGAACGGGTGGGCTGCGTTGCGGGCCAGATCAGGCTGCGCTGGCCCGACACCGAACGGCCCGCGTGGCTCGACGACCGGTACAGCGGCATCCTGAGCGAATATATCCGCGGAGACAAGCCCTTCATCCTGAAGAGGGGGGAAGACTTCTTCGGCGCCAACTTCGCTCTGACCCGGGAGGCGGCGACGGCGGTGGGCGGATTCAACATGGACCTGGGCAGGAAAGAGTGCGTGCTCCTGAGCGGCGAGGACACGGAGTACGCAAAACGACTCTGGGACCGGGGATTCTCGATCGCCTATTCCCCGGAAGGATACATCTATCACCGCGTGCTTCCCGACCGCCTGTCCTTCCGCTGGGTCGGCAAGCGCTATTTCTGGGCGGGCGTGACGACCTATTTCCAGCGGCAGCAGTGGTATTACCCGCTCACCAGCCTGCCGCGGCTGGTCACCTGCTGCATCCTGTTCCTCGCTGCGTCGCTCACGGGCAATGTGCGGCGGCTGGCCTTGTCCAGCTTCCGGGTGATGAACACGGCGGGCGCCTTTTACGCCTGGTATCTGCATGCGCGGGGCATCAAGCGCTTCTCCGCCGGCGCTTCGGCCTGAATCGGACACGGTGTCGTCCGAACGCCGTTTCAAAGACAAAAAAGCGTCGGAAAAGTGAAATTCCTGTTGCATCGTAAAAAAGAAATTCGTATAATACGCCGGTTCTAAGGTGGCACACGGGCCGTTAGCTCAGCTGGTAGAGCAGCTGACTCTTAATCAGCGGGTCGGAGGTTCGATCCCTCCACGGCTCACCATTCAAACACCGAGAGCAGTGAGCGTATATCGCACACTGCTCTCTTTGTTCTTGGCGGGATCGTCAGCAGCGCAGACCCCTCTGCCCCGGGCGAGAGTGGCGGAACTGGCAGACGCGCCGGTCTTAGAAGCCGGTGGGCAACCGTGGGGGTTCAAGTCCCCCCTCTCGCACCATTCTTCTGGAGCACATCGACAGGACGACCGGAAGCGGGGAAGGCTCCCGTTGAACCGGTCCCGTTGTGAATTCCCATTCATCGAGGTATCAAAAAATGAAAGTCACGATCGAAGACGCCGGATCATTAAAGAAGAAGCTGCACATCCAGGTGCCGCCGGAAGTGCTTGCCGAGGAAATGCAGAAAGCCGTCGCGGACGCGGCAAAGACCGCGAAGATCCCGGGATTCCGGCCCGGCAAGGCGCCCAAGAATGTTGTGGAGCGGCACTACGCCATGGAGATCCAGTCCGATGTCATGAACCGGGTCATCTCCGACTCCTACATGAAGGCCCTGCACGACAACAACCTGAATCCTGTGGCCATGCCCAACATCACGAACATCTCGCCCTTTGAGAAGGGCCTGCCGCTCAACTTCACGGCGGTCGTGGAAGTGCGGCCCGACTTCACTCTGGGCTCCTACGAAGGGCTGGAGGTGAAGGAGACGCCCGTGGCTGCCACGGATGCAGAGATCAACGAAACCCTGGAGCGGCTGCGCGAGATGTACGGCAGGCTCGAACCGGTGGAGAACGAGGCGCTGGCCAAGGAGCACACTGCGGTCATCGATTTTGAAGGCTTCCGCGAGGGCAAGTCCATCGAGGGCGCCAAGGCGCAGGATCACGTGCTTCCCCTGGGCGCCGGGAGCCTCATCCCCGGTTTCGAGGAGCAGCTGGTCGGCATGAAGAAGGGCGAGACCCGGCAGATCGCCGTCACCTTCCCGGCCGACTATCATGGCAAAGAGCTTGCGGGAAAGGACGCGAAGTTCACCGTCAGCCTGAAAGAGGTCAAGAAGAAGGTCCTGCCGGAGCTGAACGACGACTTCGCCAAGGACATCGGCGAACAGACGACCCTGGCCGAGTTGAAGCAGCGGCTCCAGGAAGACATCGAAATCCGCAAGAAGAACGAACTGGCCTCGGCGCAGCGCGAGGAGCTCATGAACAAGCTCGTCGCGGCCCACAGCTTCGATGTACCCGAGAGCATGGTGGAACGGGAGCTCATGTCCATGGCGCGGAACCAGGCGATGCGCTATGCGCGCCAGGGCATGGACCTCAAGACCTTCGATATCGCCAAGTTCCGCGAGCAGAACCGCGACCTGGCTGTCCGGCGCGTCAAAGGCATGCTGATCCTCGACGCCATCGCGGTGAAGGAAAAGTTCGACGTGAGCGATGAGGAGATGGAACACGCGCTCGTCGCCATGGCCCGCCGGATGAACCAGAAGGTCGAGGAGATCAAGCAGTACTATGAAAAGGAAGAGGGCGGCATGGAGGAGCTCCGGGCGTCCCTGATCCACGAGAAAGCCCTGGTCCACTTGCTTTCAAAGGCGAAGAAGGTATAGAATAGAATCAAAGAGTGGCCGAGCCCCCGATGTCTACCTCGCGGCTCCCGCTCGCACGAGCTTCCACGACCAGGAGAGTGTGCTCATGTCCCTTATTCCCATGGTGATCGAACAAACGAGCCGCGGCGAACGCGCCTATGACATCTATTCGCGGCTCTTGAAGGACCGCATCATTTTTCTGGGCACGGCCATCGACGACGTTGTCGCCAACACGGTCATCGCCCAGCTGCTCTTCCTCGACGCCGAGGACCCCGACAAGGACATTTACCTGTACCTGAACTCGCCGGGCGGCGTCGTGACCGCGGGCCTCGCGATCTACGACACGATGAACTATCTCAAGTCGCCGGTGTCGACGATCTGCATCGGCCAGGCGGCGAGCATGGGCGCGCTGCTCCTGGCGGCGGGCACGAAGGGCAAGCGGTTCTCGCTGCCTCATTCCCGCATCATGATCCACCAGCCCATCGGCGGGTTCCAGGGCCAGGCTACGGATATCGAGATCCACGCCAAGGAGATCCTGAAGCTGAAGGACACGCTGAACCAGATCCTGGCGAAGCATACGGGCCAGTCCCTCGACAAGATCGCGGCGGATACGGAGCGGGATTTCTTCATGTCCGGCGCCGACGCCCTCTCCTACGGGCTGATCGACGAGGTCATCACGAAGGTCCGGAGCAAGAAGGAGAAGTAAGGCGATGACGGAAAAGAAAGACCATACGACCCCCCTCAAGTGCTCGTTCTGCGGCAAGGGCCAGGATGAGGTGAAGAAGCTCATCGCGGGGCCCTCGGTCTTCATCTGCAACGAGTGCGTCGACCTGTGCAACGAGATCATCGCCGAGGAATGGGAGGAGGCCAAGGAAGCGAAGCTGCCGCGTCTCCCCAAGCCCTCGGAGATCAAGCGCATCCTCGACGAGTACGTCATCGGCCAGGACCG
>JAKAHZ010000175.1 GCA_021814615.1 Nitrospirota bacterium
TGAACTGGAAAGACCTGGGACTGGGCAAGAAGATGATGATCGGGTTCGGCAGCGTGCTCGTGCTGCTGCTCGGGATCGCCGCGTTTTCCCTGAGCGGCATCAGTGCGATCTTCGGCAAGAGCATTGTCGTCACGGAGAGCAACAAGATCAGCGGCGAACTTCTGCAACGGGAGGTGGACCACCTCAAGTGGGCGCAGGAGGTCGAGCGCTATGCCATGAGCCCGGACGCGAAGGCCGAGCTGACGGTGCAACTGGACCATAGGCAATGCGGTTTCGGCAAGTGGTATTACGGCAAGGGGCGCGAGGAGGCGGCGAAACTGCTGCCCGAGCTCGCCGGCCCGCTCAAGGACATCGAGGAGCCCCACCGGAAGCTGCACGAGTCGGCGAGCCTGATCAAGGATGCCCGGAACGGCGGCAGGTCCGCCGACGGACGGCAGATCTTCGCAACCGTCACGCTGGGCCAGCTGAAGGATGTCCAGAGCCTGCTCAAGAACATGGTCGGCGCGACGAAGGAACAGATTGAACGGTCCGACGTTGCAATGCGAACCCAGGCCGCCAGAACACGGATCTCCGTGCTGCTCTTCGGCATACTCGCGCTGATTGCGGGCCTCGTGCTGGGGTGGCTGATCACCCGCTCGGTTGCGATTCCCCTCGAAAGGAGCGTTGCGTTCGCGGATGCCGTATCGAAGGGCGATCTGACCATGCACCTGACGATCGAGCAGCGGGACCAGGTGGGCAAACTGGCCGCGTCGCTGAACAGCATGGTGGAGAAGCTCCGGGAGGTCGTTGCCGGCGTGCAGTCCGCCTCCGCCACGGTGACCACGGTAAGCCAGCAGCTTTCATCCGATTCGGAGCAGATCTCCCAGGGGTCCACGGAGCAGGCCGCAACATCCGAAGAGGCTTCCGCCACGGTCGAAGAGATCAACGCGTCGATCCGCCAGAACGCGAACAACGCCTCCCAGACGGAGACCATCGCGGTCAAGGCCGAGGTGGACGCCCAGGAGAGCGGCAGGGCCGTCCGCGACACCGTTACCGCCATGCAGGAGATCGCGAGGCGGATATCGGTAATCGACGAGATCGCCCGCCAGACCAACCTGCTCGCCCTGAATGCGGCCATCGAGGCGGCGCGGGCCGGCGATGCGGGCAAGGGATTCGCCGTCGTGGCCGCCGAGGTGCGTAAACTCGCCGAGCGGAGCCAGCAGGCTGCCGGAGAGATCGGATCCCTCTCGGCATCGAGCGTCGAGGTGGCGGAAACCGCTGGGAAAATGCTGGAGCGGCTCATCCCCGACATTCAGAAGACGGCGTCGCTGGTGCAGGAGATCAGCGCGGCAAGCAGCGAGCAGGCGACGGGCGCCGATCAGATCAACCTGTCGATCCAGCAGTTGAACAACGTGGTGCAGCAGAATTCCGCCGCAGCGGAGGAAATGGCGTCCACGGCGGAAGAGCTCGCGGCCCAGGCCGAACAGATGCAGCGGCTCGCGTCTTTCTTCACCGTGAACAACGGAACAACGGATCGTGCCCCTGCGGCGGGAATGGAGGATCGCCCCGCCGGGTCACGGCCGGGCCGGTATCTGGTTGCCGTCGCCGGCAGCGGGAGCGGAAACGGACGGAAGGGGCGCCGGAGCGAGGCAGAAGAGTACGTGCGCCGGTAGTCCCGCTGTTCGGGGGGAAGGAGGAAATCGCCATGCTGGATATCTCGCATGCACTTGCCGAGAAAGGGGAGTTGATGGCGGCGCTCGACCATGTGTGCAGAAATGCCGAGCGGATCATCGCGTGCAATCCCGCTGATACGGAGGAGCTTGCCCTGCTTGCCCGGCGCGTCGCGGAGATCCGGAGCCTGCTCCAGGTGCTCCGTGCCGAGTCCGCCACCCCGGGCAGGGCGCTTGCATCCGTCAATGCAGGCCTGGAGAGCCTGGTGGACCGCTATCTTGAGCTGGAAGGCAAGGTCAAGGAGTTGAGGAACGATCGAATGCATCTGTGACCAGCGAACCATGGGAATGGACGTGGAATACCCGTCCCGTTCCCGCAGCATGCGCCCGAAAAGGCGGCGATCATATATCACCGGGGAAACAATGACCGCCTGCCCTTTATAAGGGCAGGCGGTTTTCGCTGAAAGGAATGTTTGACAACCGCTTGATTATGGGAACGTCCCGTCATGGATAAAAAATGTTTTATGCTATATTTAGAAACGAGCTAAGGCATCGGAAATAAACAAGAGATTGCAGATGACAAATATGCAGAAAGGCGTAGATCATTTCATCCCAAATCGCTGTGCCAAGGAGGCGTCTGATGAAGAGGAAGAGGATAGGGGCATTCGCAGGGAAAGTTGTTCTGGCCGTCACGCTCTTGTTCGTCTTGTTGGTTCCCGGAATAGCTGCTGCAGAGATCAAGCTTGGGCTTCTGCCGCGGCTGAGCGCCGCGGAACTGACGGAGATGTTCACACCCCTTGCGAATTATCTGAGCCAGGAGACGGGAGAAAAAGTGACGCTGGTGGTGCCGAAGGATTTTGACGCGTTCAAAGCGCTGGTGACATCGAATCAGGTCGACCTGGGATTCTCCAACCCGCTGGTCTACGTGCAGCTCAAGAAGACCGATGCGAAGCTCGATCCCCTGGGGCTGGCATCGGAGAAGGCGGGGACGAAATTCCGCGGCATTATCATCGCCCGGAAGGACAGCGGGATCGAAAAGGTACAGGACCTGAAGGGGAAAAAACTTATCTTCGTGGAAAAGGATTCTGCTGCCGGTCATGTCTTTCAGATGCTCACGCTGAGCAAGGCCGGCCTGGACGTGACGAAGGATTTCACGAAGCTTCCCTTCGCCAAGAAGCATGACAACGTGGCCATGGCGGTATTCCACAAAGCGGCCGATGCGGGCGGCATCCGCGAGGACGATCTGGAAAAGATGAAGGACAAGGTGGACCTGTCGCAGATCAAGGTGGTGGCCTATACGGACTACTACCCCAATTGGCCGCTCTTCAGCACGGGCAAGAACAAGGCTGCGGCCGACAAGGTCAAGGCTGCGTTGCTCAAACTCAAGCCGAACAGCGCCGAAGCCCGAAAAATCGTCGGTCCGGCGAAGATCACCGGTTTTGCTCCGATCGCCGACAAGGAATACGATATGCTGCGGCAGGCAGCCAAACTGGCCGGTGAACTGTAAACGAAGCGTAATCCGGGTGCGATCCTGCGCCCGGAGCGCCGTACCCGGCCCGAGGGCCTGAAGCATCAGCGAACAACGGGGGAGCCTATGAAGATCCAAGACTGGACGGTGACGAAGAAGTTCCTTGCCGGGATCATTCTCGTTCTGGCCCTGGTATCGGCAGCACTGGTCGTGGTGCTCGGCATGACGCAGAGAAGCGCGCTTATGCACGCGCTGGAAGAGAAGGGGAAGACCACAGCCGAATTTGTCGCGGCCATTTCGGCCGAACCGATCCTGTCGTACAATTTCACCTATCTCGAAAATTATGTAAAGGATGTGAAAGGCGACGAGGACGTGGAATTCGCCGCCGTCCTGGACAAGCAGGGCTCTCCTCTTGCCCGCGCGGGCGAGGAGCCGAAAGACAAGTCGGATGTGCTCGTGGTCGAGAGACCGGTCATGCAGGCCACCGATCAGATCGGCGCCGTGCGCCTGGTGCTGACCAAACAGAACGTGTACGCGGCCATCCGCAAGGCGCAGGGCATCATCCTGGCGCTCTGCCTCGGCGCCAGCGCGCTGATCTGCGGCATCGTCTACCTGCTCTTCAGCAGGGTCATCGTGAAACCGCTCGCATCCCTCCGGTCCTCCATGGACAAGCTTGCCGGAGGCGATCTTGACCTGATCGTCGATGTCCGCAGCGACGATGAGGTCGGTACCCTCGGCCGTTCGATACAGAGCATGGTGAAGAAGCTGCGGGACGTGGTGGCCGATGTGAAGAGCGCGTCGAACAGCGTGCTCGACGGGAGTCAGCAGCTTGCTGCCGGGGCTTCCCAGCTTTCGCAGGGCACGACGGAGCAGGCAGCGTCCGCCGAGGAAGCGTCATCGTCCATTGAGGAAATGAACGCCACGATCCGGCAGAATGCGGACAACGCGGGACAGACGGACAGGATCGCCAACAAATCCGCGCAGGACGCGGATGAGAGCGGTAAGGCGGTCGCCGATTCCGTTCGCGCCATGAAACAAATCGCGGAGAAAATCACGATCATCGAGGAGATCGCCCGGCAGACCAACCTGCTTGCGCTCAATGCGGCCATCGAGGCGGCGCGCGCCGGCGATGCGGGCAAGGGGTTCGCCGTGGTGGCGGCTGAGGTGCGCAAGCTGGCCGAGCGAAGCCAGGCCGCAGCCGGCGAGATCAGCCAGCTCTCGGTATCGAGCGTGGAGATCGCCGAGCAGGCGGGCGCCATGCTGATGCGGCTCGTGCCGGATATCCAGAAGACGGCTGAGCTGGTCCGCGAGATCAGCGCCGCGTCAAAGGAGCAGGCGAGCGGCGCCGACCAGATCAACGGCGCGATCCAGCAGCTGAACCGCGTGGTGCAGCAGAACGCCGGCGCGGCGGAGGAGATGTCGACCATGTCCGAGGAACTCTCCGCCCAGGCTGACCAGATGCAGACCGCCATGGCGTTCTTCCGCTTGAACAACGGCGGGACCGGCGCTGCAGGGAGGCCGGTGACCGCGAAAAAAGCGTCCGCCCTGCCTCAAGGCGGAGAGCGCGCGGCGAAGCGCCAGGCCATCGAAGCGCCCCGTGCCAAGGCCAAAGGCGTGGTGCTCAATATGGAAACGAAAAGCGTCCGCGATCCCAAGGACGAGGAGTTCGAGAAATATTAACGGGTTACCGTCTTTTATCTGAAACGGCACGGCTTGCTGAATACAAAGCACAGGAGGGTGTAATGGCAGGGGATACGATGACGGCAACAGCCCAGTGTCTTACGTTCAAACTTGACGATGAGGTCTATGCTCTGGATATCGGAAAGGTCCGGGAGGTGCTCGATTTCACCACGGTGACCAGGGTGCCCCGGACGCCTGATTTCATGCGCGGGGTGATCAACCTCCGGGGCAGCGTGGTCCCGGTGATGGACCTCCGGCTCAAATTCGGCATGAGCGCGACGGAAAAGACCGTCAACACCTGCGTGATCATCACTGAGGTGACGGTGGACGGCGAGACGATCGTGCTCGGGGCGCTTGCGGATTCGGTGCAGGAGGTGCTCGATCTTGACGGATCGCAGATATCCCCGGCGCCCAGGATCGGCACGAAACTGCGGACCGACTTCATCAAGGGCATGGGCAAGCACGGAGACCGGTTCATCATCCTGCTCGATGCGGACAGGGTCTTCTCTGCCGATGATCTGGCACTGATGGAGGCGGGGACGGGATCCGCAGAGCCGGTCGTTCAGTAGGCCCCGTTTGCGAGAACCAGAAGACCGACGAGAACAGAGCGTTTCCTAAGGAAGAAACCGCCTGCC
>JAKAHZ010000176.1 GCA_021814615.1 Nitrospirota bacterium
CGAGAAGAACATCTTCCTCGAGATCCGCGCCGGCGCCGGCGGCGATGAAGCGGGCCTCTTCGCTGCAGAGCTCTTCCGCTTGTACACGCGCTATGCGGAGAAGAAGCGCTGGAAGGTCACCCTCCTGGACATGAGTTCCACCGGCGTTGGCGGCGCCAAGGAAATCATCGCCCAGATCCAGGGCAAGGGCGTTTTCAGCCGGCTCAAGTATGAGAGCGGCGTCCACCGCGTGCAGCGCGTGCCCGCCACCGAGGCCAGCGGCAGGATTCACACCTCCACGGTTACCGTCGCCGTGATCCCCGAGGCCGAGGATGTGGACGTGCAGATCGAGCAGAAGGACCTGCGCATCGACACCTATTGCTCCTCCGGACCGGGCGGACAGAGCGTGAACACCACCTACTCCGCCGTGCGCATCACCCATATCCCCACCGGCGAGGTCGTAGCCTGCCAGGACGAGCGTTCCCAGCTCAAGAACCGCGAGAAGGCCATGAAGATCCTGAAATCGCGCCTCCTCGAAAAAGAACGGGAAAAGCGCGAGGCAGAGCAGGCAGCAGAGCGGAAATCCCAGGTCGGCACCGGCGACCGGAGCGAAAAGATCAGGACCTACAATTTTCCCCAGAGCCGGGTGACGGACCACCGCATCGGGCTCTCGCTGTACAAGATCGATGCGGTCATGGACGGGGACATCGACGAATTCGTCGACGGTCTCACCGCGCATGACAATGCAGAGCGGCTTCAGCAGATGGAAGTAAAATGACCGAGGTTGGGAAGTTGGGAAGTTTGGACGATGAGAAGGTGAGAGCGACTCGGATGTTTCGGTTCTCATCCCAGCTTCTCATCCTCGCAACCTCCCATCTTCGTTCTTCACCATCGTGACCATAGCCGACGCCATAGCGAAGGCAGCGGTGCGGTTGGCCGCCCACCGGATCGAGAACGCCCGTCTCGATGCGGAGGTCCTGCTGCGGCAGATCCTGGGCAAGGACCGCGCCTGGCTTCTTGCGCATTATCCTGATCCGCTCGATGAGCGGAGCTTGCGGGAATACGATCGGCTGCTCGACCGGCGCTCTGTCCGGGAGCCGCTCCAGTATATCCTCGGCAGCCAGGAGTTCTGGGGGCTGTCCTTCATCGTCACGCCGGACGTTCTGATCCCCCGGCCCGAAACCGAGCTCATTGTGGAAACGGCGCTTCGGTTCCTTGCCGGGGCATCCACTCCGGTAATCGCCGACCTCTGTACCGGATCGGGCTGCATTGCCGTCGCCCTGGCAACGGAGCTGCCGTCCGCTCGGATCTTTGCCACTGACCAGTCGACTGCAGCCCTCGCCGTTGCGCACCGGAATGCGTCGGGAAACAAAGGCGGCGAAAGAATCCGGTTCTTCGAGGGAGACCTCTTCGAGCCGTTGAAGGGCCTGGACAGCAGGGGCAAGTTCGATGTGATCACCGCGAATCCGCCCTACATTCCCGCAGGAGAACTGGCATCGCTCCAGCCGGAAGTGCGGGACTTCGAACCCGAAGAAGCGCTCATCGCCGGACCGGAAGGCACGGAGATCAGCCGACGCATCCTGGCTGAAGCGCCGGAATATCTGAAACCCGGCGGAACGCTCATCATGGAGATGGGCATCGGCCAGGCAAGAATGCTGGCCGCGATGGCGAACGCGACGGGCAAGTACGAATCCGTCGAGCTGCTGAAGGACCTGGCGGGAATCGAACGGGTGATACGAGCGACAAAAAAGTAGTCAGCAGCCAGAATTCAGAAGTCAGGAGAGATCCTTAGCTCTCGTGGATTCTGGCTCCTGGCTCCTGACCCCTGAATTTATGAAATCCATCGTCATCAACGGCGGCCGGCAACTATCCGGCGAGGTATCGATCAGCGGCGCCAAGAACGCTGCGCTTCCGATCATCGCCGCGTCGCTTCTGTGCGAGGGCGAGCACCGGATCGCCAATGTGCCGTCGCTCGTCGACGTAAAAACCCTCACGAAGATCCTGCGCAACATGGGCGTGACCGTGGAACTTGCGGACCATTCCGCGGTCATTGATTCGACGAAGCTCGCGAATCCCGAAGCGCCCTACGATCTCGTCCGGACCATGCGCGCATCGGTCCTGGTGCTGGGGCCGCTCGTGGCCCGCTTCGGCAAGGCCCGCGTCTCCCTGCCCGGCGGCTGCGCCATCGGCGCCCGGCCGGTGAACCTGCACATCATGGGTTTGGAGAAGATGGGCGCCACGATCGCGATCGAGCACGGGTACATCGAGGCGAACGCTGAGCGGCTCAAAGGCGCCCGGATCTATTTCGATATCGTGACCGTCACGGGCACGGAAAATCTGATGATGGCTGCGGCGCTCGCCGACGGCGTGACCATCCTTGAGAACGCCGCCCGGGAGCCCGAGGTCATCGATCTGGCGCACGCGCTCATCCAGATGGGCGCGAAGATCGAGGGCGCGGGAACCGATGTCATCCGGATCACCGGCGTCGAAAAGCTCCGGCCCATGAACTACCGGGTCCTGCCCGATCGCATCGAGACCGGGACGTTTGTGATCGCGGCGGCGATTACCAACGGCAGCGTCATCATCAGGGACTGCGCGCCGCAGCACCTGGACGCGCTCCTGGCGAAAGTGGCAGAATCCGGAGCGGAGATAACGCTCGGCGAAGGCACGATCAGGATCGTCGGCAGCGAAACGATCAAGCCGGTGAACGTGAAGACCCTGCCGCATCCGGGCTTTCCCACGGACATGCAGGCGCAGATCATGAGCCTCATGTGTCTTGCACAGGGCACGAGCGTGATCAACGAAACGATCTTCGAGAACCGGTTCACCCACGTCGCTGAACTCAGGCGCATGGGCGCGGATATCGTGATCGAGGGCGGCAGCGCGATCGTGAAAGGCGTGCCGAAGCTCCTGGGCGCGCCGGTCATGGCGACGGACCTCAGGGCAAGCGCGTCGCTCATCCTGGCGGGGCTGGCAGCGGAAGGCCAAACCGTGATATCGCGCATCTATCATCTGGACCGCGGGTACGAGAACATCGAAGGCAAGCTGTCGGCGTTGGGCGCCGATATCAAGCGGGTATAAAACAGCGCATGACCGCGTTTTCCGCGCGATCGAGGGCATGCCCTTCGCGATCAGCCGGAGTGGCGAATTGACGGACTGCAGGCGGAAGCCGGCGATGAAACCGGAATGAAACGAATCCGGCCACGAAGACACCAGGACGCGAAAATCAAAAGAAACTTGCTTGTAACGTCTTTTCGCTCTTCGCGCCTTCGAGTCTTTGTGGCAAAGCTATTGAATTTCCCTGAGGCCTAATCATGAGAATCATCGACTCCCAGCAAAAAGACATCCCGGCGGAACTCAAGCGCATCGTGAACCGCGGCGAAACCGCGACCGAAGAGGTCGCCGCGGCCGTGAAGGAGGTCGTCGAGCGGGTCCGCAAGGAAGGCGACCCCGCGGTCCTCGCGTTCACCGAGAAGTTCGACCGCGTGAGCCTCATGCTCAAGGACATCCGCGTGACGCCGGAAGAGATCAAGACAGCCTACGACAAGGTGGATCCGAAGAAGGTGGACGCGCTCAAGCTCGCGGCCCAGAACATCCGCGCCTTCCATGAAAAGCAGAAGATCACCTCTTGGGTGAGCCAGGAGGCCAACGGCGTGATCCTGGGCCAGCAGGTGCGTCCGATCCGGAGCGCCGGCGTCTACGTGCCCGGCGGCAAGGCATGCTATCCGTCGTCGGTCCTGATGAACGTGATCCCCGCCAAGGTGGCAGGCGTGGAGCAGTTGGTCATGTGCTCGCCCGTTCCCGGCGGGAACCTGAATCCCTACATCCTCGTTGCCGCGGACATCGCCGGCGTCGCGGAGATTTACAAGATCGGCGGAGCGCAGGCCGTCGCCGCCATGGCCTACGGCACCGCCACGATCCCCAAGGTGGACAAGATCGTGGGGCCGGGCAACATCTACGTGGCCACGGCAAAGCGGTACGTCTTCGGCCAGGTGGACATCGACATGATCGCCGGGCCGAGTGAGATCCTCGTGATCGCCGACGATACGGCGGACCCCGAATTCGCCGCAGCGGACCTCCTGTCCCAGGCGGAGCACGACGAACTGGCCTCTGCGATCCTCGTGACGACCTCCCGCGCCCTCGCCGAAAAGGTGGACGCGGAAGTTGAGCGCCAGCTGGCCAATCTCATCCGGAAGGACATCGCCCGCAAGGCCATCGACCGCTTCGGCGCCATAGTCATCGTCAAGGACCTCGCGGAGGCGGCAGATGTCTCGAACGCCATTGCGCCGGAGCACCTTGAGCTTTCCGTGGAGAAGCCCTTCGACCTTCTCGCGCAGATCAAGAACGCAGGAGCAATCTTCCTCGGCCACTATACGCCCGAGTCGGTGGGCGACTACATCGCCGGACCGAACCACGTGCTCCCCACGGGAGGCACGGCGCGGTTCTTTTCGCCCCTCTCCACCGACGCCTTCATGAAGAAATCGAGCCTCATCTTCTATACCAAGGAAGGGCTGGACAAGGTGAGCGAGGCGGTGCTCCAGATCGCCGACGTGGAAGGGCTCGAAGCGCACGGGAACACCATCCGGGTGCGGATGGCGAAAAAGTAAGATTCAGGAGACAGAAGACAGGAGCCAGAAGCCAGAAGAGAAGCACGTCGCTTTTCTCCTGACTCCTGACTCCTGACTCCTGACTCCTTTGATCAGAAGGAGAACCTATGCCGATCAAGAAGAAAGCCGCAACGTCCAGGAAAGAGACCGGCCCCCGTCTCAAGCTCGGCCTGCCGAAAGGAAGCCTGCAGGAGTCGACCTTCAAGCTCTTCGGCAAGGCGGGCTACCGCGTCCAGGTGAGCTCGCGGAGTTACTATCCCTCCATCGACGACCCGGACATCGACTGCATCATGGTCCGCGCGCAGGAGATGGCGCGGTACGTTGACAACGGGATCTTCGATGTGGGCCTCACGGGCAAGGACTGGATCCTTGAGCAGAACGCCGATGTCGTGGAAGTGGCGGAGCTGCGCTACGCCAAGGGAGGCCTGAACCCGGTCCGCTGGGTCGTCGCCGTGCCCGAGGATTCAAAGATCCGCACGGTGAAGGACCTGAAGGGCAAGCGCATCGCAACGGAGCTGGTGGGCTATACCAAGCGGTACCTCAAATCCAAGGGCGTGAACGCGGACGTGGAGTTCTCCTGGGGCGCCACGGAAGTGAAGCCGCCGCAGCTCGCCGACGCCATCGTGGAGCTCACCGAGACCGGCTCCTCGCTCCGGGCGAACAAGCTTCGGATCGTGGAAGTAATGCTCGAATCCACGACGCGGCTCATCGCGAACAAGAAAGCCTGGGCCGATCCCTGGAAGCGGAAGAAGATCGAGAACATGTCCATGCTGCTCCAGGGCGCCCTTGCCGCCGAAGAGAAGGTGGGCCTCAAGATGAACGTGCCGAAAAAGACGCTCA
>JAKAHZ010000039.1 GCA_021814615.1 Nitrospirota bacterium
CCGGGTCTTGCCGCCCCGCCTGCCAGGCCGGATAGATGGTTGCAAGGAAACTGATGCCCACGGCCATCAGGCTGATGAACAGGATGTCCGTCCCGGTGATCGTGAGCGGCAGATAACTTACCTGGTAGACATCGCGCGGCAGGGTAATAATGCCGCTCTTCGCGATAACCGTGACGGCGCCGTACCCGATGACCGCCCCGATCACGGTACCCACGATCCCGATCGTGAGCCCGCTGAAGATGAAGACCTTCATGATGCTCCGTTCCGTCGCTCCCATGGATTTGAGAATCGCGATCTCGCGGCTCTTTTCCATGACGATCATGGTCAGGGTGCCGATGATATTGAAGGATGCCACGATGATGATCACGGCCAGGATGAGCGACATGCCGATCTTTTCCAGTTTCAGCGCCGAGAAGAAGTTTTTGTTCATCTCGATCCAGTTTCTCGTGTAGTAGGGATACCCCACGTGCGCCTGGATGGCATCGGCAATCTGCGCGGCCTGATAGATGTCGTCGACGCGCACCTGAATCCCGCTGATCCTGCCAGGCATGGTGAAGAACTTCTGCGCCTCAGGGATGGAGATGTACACGAAGGTGGTGTTGTAATCGTACATTCCCGCGTCGAAGATGCCGACGAGCTGGAATTTCTTCATCTTGGGGATCATGCCCATGGCGCTTTCCTCGCCGATGGGGTTGACCATGGTGATCGTGTCCCCCAGCGTCGACCCGAACTTCCGGGCAAGGTCCTCGCCGATGATGATCCCGGGAAGCCGCTTCCCTTCCCTTCCTTCGAGATCGGCGATCGAGCCCTGCTTGATATTCTTTGCCAGGTCGGTGACCTTTCCTTCGCGCGCGGGATCGATGCCCCGGACGACCACGCCCTGCACTCTCTCGTTTGACGAGAGCATCACCTGGCTGATGATGAAGGGAGTCGTTGCGACCACATGGGGGACCCCTTCTACCTTGGCTTCAAGCTCGGCGGAGTCCTTGACGCCCTTCCCCGAGAAATCCATGACCACTACATGGGATATGGCGGAAAGGATCTTGTCGCGGAAATAGCCTTGAAATCCCGTCATGACCGACAGCGTGATGATCGATGTCGCCACGCCGATGACCACGCCGGCAATGGAAATGAAGGTGTTCAGCGAGACCGTGCCGTAGCGCTTCTTGCTGCGCAGATAGCGGAGGCTGACGAATATTTCGAAGGGAAGTTTCATAAAATTCAGGGTCACGAGTAGGTGTCTGAATGCAGAACGACCAGGATGAAAATCGCTCCGTCTCCTGGCTTCTGAATCCTGGTTCCTGACTCCTGATTCGTTATTTTTCCTTTTTCATCTGCGGGAAGAGGATGACATCGCGGATCGACGATGACCCGGTCAAAAGCATCACCAGCCGGTCGATGCCGATTCCCTCTCCCGCAGCGGGCGGCATGCCGTATTCAAGGGCGCGGATGAAATCCTCGTCCATCTGGTGCGCCTCTTCATCTCCCGCCTCGCGCTCGGCAACCTGCTTCTGGAAACGCTCCTTCTGATCCACGGGGTCGTTCAGTTCCGAGAATGCGTTGGCCATCTCCCTGCCCATCACGAAGAGCTCGAAGCGTTCGACGAACCTCGGGTCGTCATCACGCCGTTTCGAGAGCGGCGAGATGTCCGTGGGATAGTCGGTGACGAAGGTGGGCTGGATAAGATTCGGTTCCACCTTCGCTTCGAAGACCTCGTTCAACAGTTTCCCGAGAGGTTCGCCCCCCTTGAGCGTCGCCCCCGCCTTCTTCGCGTATTCGCGGGCCTTGTCCGCATCGCTCAGGACCTCTTCGGGAACACCTGCCTCGCGCAGTGAGTCGAGATAGGTCACCTTCTTCCATGGCGCGGCGAGGCTGATCTTCTGCCCCTCGTACTCGATCTCTGTCGCGCCGAGCACATCGGTGGCGATGGAGCTGATCATCTCCTCGGTCATGGCGATCAGATCGCGGTAGTCGGCATAGGCCATGTAGAACTCGAGCATGGTGAACTCGGGATTGTGGCGAGTGGAAATGCCTTCGTTCCGGAAGTTGCGGTTGATTTCGTACACCCGTTCGAACCCGCCGACCAGAAGCCTCTTGAGATACAGTTCCGGAGCGATCCGCAGATAGAGATCCATGCCCAGCGCGTTGTGGTGAGTCTTGAAGGGCCTCGCGGTGGCTCCGCCGGGAATGCTCTGCATCATCGGCGTTTCGACCTCGAGAAATCCACGGCTGTTCAGGAATGTCCTCATCGCCTGCACAATCCGCGTCCGCATGACGAAGACGTTCTTGACTTCGGGGTTCACGATCAGATCGACATACCGCTGGCGGTAGCGGATCTCCACATCCGTCAGGCCGTGCCACTTTTCCGGGAGGGGCCGGAGAGATTTTGACAGCAGCACGAAGGATTCAACCTCGATGGTCAGTTCGTTCGTCCGGGTCCGGAACAGGAACCCCTTCACGCCGATGAAATCGCCGATATCGAGTTTCTTGAAAAGGAAGAATGCCTCCTCCCCCAGCGTGTTCTTCTGGAAATAGAGCTGGATTCTGCCCGAACCGTCCTGGACATGGGCAAAACAGGCCTTTCCGAAACTCCGGAGCGCAACGATCCTGCCGGCAATCGAAACAGTTACCCTGTTCTTTTCCAGGTCTTCCTTGGAAGCGGCTTGATGTCCGTCGTTGAGCGCCTGGGCGCTTGTTGTGGCATCGAATTTCCCGGCATAGGGTTTGATGCCCGATTCCCTGATCTCAGCCAGCTTCTTGAACCGTTGCTGGATCAGTTCGTTGTAGTCTTCCATGGACAATCCTCTTTCCTTATCGTTACGCGACGATTCGTTGCGGATTTGCAAACGCGATTATGCTGTGAGCAGACGCAGCACTTCGAGATACTTCTCCGTGGTTTTGGCGACCACGTCGCCGGGCAGCGTAGGTGCCGGCGGTTTCTGGTCCCAGCTAAGCGACAGGAGATAGTCCCGGACAAACTGCTTGTCGAAGCTCTTCTGGGAAACGCCCACCTGGTAGCCTTGTTTCGGCCAGAAACGCGAGGAATCTGGCGTCAGGACCTCGTCGATGAGCATGACCTTCCCTTCGTAGATGCCGAACTCGAGTTTGGTATCGGCGATGATGATGCCTTTGGGCTCTGCGAGTTCGCATGCACGGCGGTACACGGCAAGCGTCAGATCACGGGCCGCTTCGGCCACCTCGCGCCCCACAAGCTTTGCCACCGATGCAAAATCTATGTTCACATCGTGCTCGCCCACGGCGGCCTTGGTGGAAGGAGTAAATATCGGCTCGGGCAGCCGGGATGCTTCGGTCAGTCCCGATGGAAGCTTGATGCCGGAAACCGATCCCGTGGTGCGGTATTCCTTGAGCCCTGAGCCCGTGAGATATCCCCGGACGATGCACTCGACCGGAAGCGGCTTTGCCTTCCTCACCAGCATGCTCCTGCCTTCGAGCACGGCGGCGTGCTTGCGGCACGCCTCGGGATATTCCCGGACGTCCGCGGATATCAGATGGTTCGTCACAATGTCCGCGGTTTTGGAGAACCAGAAGCGGGAGATTTGCGTGAGCACCCTGCCCTTCTCGGGAATAGCGTTCGGGAGCACCACGTCAAAGGCCGAAATGCGGTCTGTGGCGACAATGAGCAGGCGGTCTCCCAGATCGTAGATGTCGCGCACCTTTCCGCGCGCAGGTGCCGGCAATCCTTCCAGCGACGTCTCAAGCACGGTCGGCGTCTTCATGGTCTTCTGGCTCCTTCGGTTCCTCGGTGTATTTCAACACCCGGACTCGGGCAATCCGGTTCTTTCTGAGCCTCAGCACCGTGAACAGCAGGTTCTGATGGCGGATCTGGTCTCCCTCGGCGGGCAGCCTTCCGAAGAGTCCCAGGATAAAACCGCCGAGCGTCTCGAACTCGTCCTCGGGGATGGAAACGCCCAGCCGGAGATTCACTTTGCCGATGTCGGTCTTGCCGTCGATGATATAGCGGTTGACGGCGACCTCGTCGATATCCTTGAGTTCCTTCTCCTGCTCGTCGCGGATATCTCCGACAATTTCCTCGATCAGATCCTCCAATGCAACCAGTCCGTCGATCCCGCCGTATTCGTCGCCTACCAGCGCGAGGTGGATGCGCCGCTCCCGCATTTCCTTAAGCAAGACCATGACCTTCTTGTTGGGCGGAACCACATAGGGCTTTCGAAGGACCGCATCGAGACGGAAGGCCCCTCCGGATACCTTGACCGCCAGGATGTCTTTCAGATACACGATCCCGACGATGTTGTCGATCGTGTCCAGATAGACCGGCAGCCGGGAAAAGCCCTTTTCGTTCATGGTCTTGACGATCGTATCCAGATCGCTGCCTGCCGCGACCGCTACAATGTCGGTGCGAGGCACCATGACCTCCCGCACGACCGTATCGGCAAACTTGAAAACGCTGTGGATCAGGTCCTCTTCCGTCGATTCGAACACCCCGCTCTTGCGGCCTTCCCGGATCAGGTATTTAACCTCGTCCTCGGAAACCAGCGCCGGCGTGTGCTCCTCGTCCGCGATCCCGATCATGCCCAGGACGGCCCGGTTCGTTGCCACGAGCAGTTTGAGCACGAAACGGAAAAGCCTCGACAATCCATCGAGAGGCGCTGCGGTGAAAAAAGCGATCTGCTCGGAATAACGGATCGCCAGGGATTTCGGAACCAGCTCCCCCGCCACGAGCGTGACATAGGAAATGCCGCTGACCACGATGCCCACGGCAATCGGCTCCGCGCCGCGGCTGATGAATTCAACCGGAACGTCCGCCAGCAGCGGCTTCAGCTGTTCGATGGCGATGACGCCGCCCAGGGCTGATGCAAGCGATCCGACGAGGGTGACACCGATCTGCGCCGTCGCAAGAAACCGTTCCGGTTCCTCCTGGAGGCGCATCACCCGGCGGGCGGTGCGGTTGCCCGATTTCACCAACTGGCGGACCCGGCTTTTCCTGAGCGAAATGAGGGCGACTTCTGACGCGGCGAAATATCCGTTGATCAGGATCAGGAGCAGGATGAATAAGAGTTCAAGAAAGACCATAGGCCGAATCGAGACGGGCACCGGCATGCGGACCATGCATTCCGGCGATTAGAACCCGTATTCTTTCCATCGCGTCTCGACGATGTGCTTGACAGCGGGATCCATCTTGACCTCATCGGGCCAGGGACGGTGGAACCCCTCGCCGGGCCCTTTCCGCGTGGCATCGATACCCATCTTTCCGCCGAAACCGATTTGCGGGCAGGAGTGATCCAGAATATCCAGCGGTCCGTCGGTGATGATCACATCTCGGAGGGGATCCACGTGATTCATGACTTTCCACGTGACCTCGGAATAATCGTGAATGTTCACATCTTCGTCGCAGACAATGACGAACTTCGAGAGCATCAGCATGCCGGTGCCCCAGATCGTGTGGATTGCCTTCTTGCCGTGGCCCGGGTAGCGCTTTCGTATCTTGACGATCACGTTGTTATGGAACACCCCTTCCACGGGCATGTCCATATCCAGGATGTCGGGAGCGACCATCTGGAGGAGAGGCAGGAAAATGCGCTCCGTCGCCTTGCCCAGGTAGGCGTCCTCCTGGGGAGGCCGTCCCACGAGCGTCGCAGGATAGATAGCGTCCTTGCGGTGGGTAATGGCGGTCACGTGAAAAACCGGATACTGGTCCGCTTCCGAGTAGTATCCCGTGTGATCCCCGAAAGGGCCTTCCCGCCTCCGTTCACCCGGTTCTACATACCCTTCCAGAACGAATTCCGATTCCGCGGGAACCCGCACGTCGACGGTCTTGCACTGGACGACCTCGAGCGGCTTCTTCCGCAAAAATCCGGCGAATACGAATTCCCCGATCGCCGGCGGGAGCGGAGCGGTCGATGCGTAGATGATCGACGGGTCCCCGCCGATGGCGACGGCCACCTCCATACGCTTGCCGGCCCCTTCATACTGCTGATAATGCCGTGCGCCGTCCTTGTGTTTGTGCCAGTGCATGCCCGTGGAACGTCCATCGTAGACCTGCATGCGGTACATGCCCACATTCGTGATCCTGGTAACCGGATCGACGGTGCAGACCATGGGAAGCGTGATGAACTTTCCGCCGTCGGCGGGCCAGCACTGCAGAACCGGAAGCCTCCCCAGATCCACCTGGTCTCCCGTCAGGACCATTTCCTGGCAGGCCGCTTTCTTGACGGTTTTGGGAAAGAAATTGGACAGTTCGGCAAGCTTCGGCAGCATCTGCAGCTTGTCCATGATGCCGGCTCCCGGTCCGGGGAAAAGGTTGATCGGATCGACGATCTCCCGGATCCTGACGCCGATGTCGTCAAGGGAGTTCACCTCCAGCGCCATGCACATCCTGCGCATTGAACCGAATGCATTCGTGAGCACGGGGAACGAACTTCCCTTGACCCGTTCGAACAGCAAAGCCTTGTTCGCTGTTCCCTGCTCCTTGGAAACACGGTCGGTAATCTCGGCGATCTCGAGTGCGGAGTCAACCTCCGCCCTGATGCGCGCCAATTCGCCTTCTTTATCAAGCGCTGCTATGAAATCACGGATGTTTTCGAACTGCATAAGGTTGATATTGTATCGGATTTTACGGTGCTTTGCAACGGCAATCTCCCCCGGCAGCCAGGCAAGATTGCTCTATTCGTACTTGTGAAGCCTGTGTCGGAATGATCGAAAGGACAATCCCAGAAGCTTGGCTGCTTCCGTCTTGTTTCCGTTTGTTCGAGACAGAGCCTTGTGCAGAATCGTCTTTTCGGCATTCTGGAGCAGGCATTCCAGATCGATACCGTCTTCGGGAATGTCAAGCGGCAGCAGATCCGGGCACTGTCCCACCTGTCTGACCGAATCGGGGATCTGTTCCGTCGTGATCAGGTCTCCTGTCGTCATAATCACCATGCGTTCCACAGCGTTTTCCAGTTCCCGCACATTCCCGGGCCAGCGATGCCGCATCAGCATCTCCAGCGCGTCGGACGAGATCTTCTTGACCGCCGACCGCCCTGCATTCTTTTTCAGAAAATGCTCGAGAAGAAGCGGTATATCCTCTTTGCGATCCCGGAGCGGCGGAATATTGATCGGGATCACATTGAGGCGATAATACAGGTCCTCTCGGAAAAGTCCGTTCGCCACGTCGGCCAGAAGATTGCGGTTACTGGCCGCAATCACGCGGACATCGACGGTTATATCCACGGTGCCGCCGACCCGTTTGAACGACCGTTCCTGGATCACCCGGAGCAGTTTGATCTGGAGGGCCGGCGACGTTGCGCTGATCTCGTCGAGAAAAATCGTCCCGCCGTTCGCTGCTTCGAAAAGCCCCTGTTTGTTGGCTGTCGCGCCGGTAAAGGCGCCCTTCATGTATCCGAAAAGCTCGCTCTCCAGAAGCGTTTCAGGGAGTGCCCCGCAGTTGATCGCAACAAAAGGCTTCTGTTTCGGCGAGCTCTGATCATGGATGGCACGCGCTACAAGCTCTTTTCCCGTTCCGCTCTCACCCGTGATCAGAACCGTGCTTTTGCTGTCGGCGACTTGCCGTATCGTGTCGAATATCCGCTGCATGACCGAGCTCTTGCCGATGAAGTTCTCGAATCCCGCCCGAGATTCGATCTCCCTGCGGAGAAGAATATTCTCCTTGCGCAGAATCTGCTTCTCCAGTGCCTTCTGGACGATCAGCCGGATCTCTTCATTCTTGAAAGGTTTGGTGATGTAGTCATAAGCGCCCAGTTTCATGGCGTCCACGGCCGTTTCCGTCGTGGCATAGGCGGTGATAACGATCACGATGGTGTCCGGTGATATTTCCTTGACCGTTTTGAGCAGTGCGATGCCGCCGACGCGAGGCATCTTGATGTCCGTGATCACGAGATCGTAGATCTCGTTCTGAATAGCGGAGATCGCGGCCTCGCCGTTTGCCGCAACGGCCACGGCATATCCTTCCTTGCGCAACAGCAGGGAAAGCATTTCCCGCATGCTTTGTTCGTCGTCAACAATTAATATCTTGGCCATAGTAGTTTACCGCCCTGGGGTGTCATCGCCACCCGTTGTACTGTCCGTTCTTTTTTCCGAAGACGGCAACCGGATACTAAAGAGGCAGCCCTTCCCCTGCTCGCTCTTCGCCTCGATGCTGCCGCCGTGGTCCTCAATGATTCGGTATACGATGGCGAGCCCCAATCCTGAACCGTTGGACTTGGTCGTGAAAAAGGGATCAAAGATGTTCCTGATGTTGTCCGGAGAGATACCCTCCCCCGTATCGGCAATCCGCAGTTCGATCCAACCTGGTTCCGAGGACGACTGATTTGCCGTCACGGAAATAACGCCACCCGCCGTCATCGCCTGTGCTGCATTGATCAGCAGGTTCCAGAGCACTTGTCGCAGACGAAGCGGATCCCCGGCCACCGCAATTCCTTCGCGGATATCAGTCTTGATAGAGAGATCGTCACGGTAAGCCGTGCTGTTCCGGAAGAGCAGCACCGTTTCTGCCACCAGTTGCTCGATCTGCACCACTTCGCTCTGGTGTGTCTTGGGTCTCGCATAATCCAGAAATTCCGTGATGATCGTATTCAGACGGTCCGTTTCCCTGAGGACGATTTCCATGAGATACTTGCCGTCAGCCGAAAGTTCCTTTTCCTCACGCAGCATCTGTATCGATCCGCTTAACGAGGCGAGAGGATTGCGAATCTCGTGTGCGATTCCTGCAGCGAGGCTGCCTACGGTCGCCAGACGTTCCTGACGCCGCATCCGTTCCTCCATCTCGATCAGTCTGGTAATGTCCTGAAAGGTGAGGATAATGCCGCGTACCTGCTCTTTTTCATCCCTGAGCAGCGATGCCGTGAAACCGATTGAAGCCTGGTTGCCGTCTTTCTTGACGATATTCCCCTCGAAATTCACGGGACGCTCTCTCAGAATGTCCGTGTGTCCGAAGAGGCCCTTCATTCCTTCGCCGAACACGGTCTGCCAGTTCCTCCGGATATCATCCAGCGCGTATCCGGTGATGCGTTCCGCAGCATTGTTCCAGGACGTGATCTTTCCTGACATGTCCATCGTGACGATTCCGCTGCCAACGCTCCTCAGGATGTGGTCCTGCAGAACACGGAGATCCTCAAAATCGACGCTCTTCTCCTGCAGTTCCTGGCGTGTTTTTCTCAGACGTTCCGAGAGAGAGCCGCTCAGCAGCGCAACGAGATAAAATGACAGGATATTCACGAACAGGAGATACAGGACCTGTCCGGCAGTGAAGTTCGTGCTTCTCGCATACCCCAGCATGTTGTAATACTGGAGATCCAGCATGCCGCCGTAGAGAATACTGGCTAGGGACGCTGCAAAATAGCCGCCTCTTCGGGAACGATTGATACTTGCAGAAATAATCGTGATATGGAATAGGATGGAAAATCCGCTGTCGATACCACCGGTGAGAGCCACCAACCAGGCGACCAGCAGAACATCACCGGCGATTTGCAGAAAAGCCAAAAGGCGGATGTCACTGTACCGCCGAGGAAGGTACCAGTAAATGGCTGAAAAAGCATACACTGCCGCCAGAAGACGAATCAGCGACAACGTATCGAAGTGGAAAATATGGTATCGCGATTCAATGGCAATTAAGCTGCCGATTAAAATCGTGGATATAAATACCCGCAGCAGAATCTGCCAGGAAAACCGCTTTGAAGATTCGTCTCTCGTGAAGGTCCGCCTCACTGAACGTGCGTTATTTTCCCACAACCGACCCCATCTGGAAAATCGGCATATACATTGCTACGATCACGAAACCGACTGTCGTCCCAAGGAAGATCATCAGCATAGGCTCCAGCATGGAAGTCATTGCGGATACGGCGGAATCGACTTCTTCATCGTAGAAATCCGCGATCTTGTTCAACATATTATCCAGAGCGCCCGTTGCCTCACCGACTGCGATCATTTGCGTCACCATCGCAGGGAACACGCCGGATTTTTGCAGAGGCTCCGCAAGTGTTTTACCTTCACTCACGCTTTGTCTTGTGGTCATCACGGCTTCTTCGATGACTTTGTTTCCCGCGGTACGGGCAACGATAATGAGTCCTTCGAGAATGGGAACGCCGCTTGTCATAAGTGTTCCCAAGGTACGCGTGAATTTTGCCACTGCCACTTTCTTGATCAGCATGCCGGCAACAGGAAGTTTCAGAGCAATTCTGTCAGTCGTACGCAGGCCATTTTCCGTGTGACGCCATTGTTTAAGTCCCACGATGGATCCGACAATTGCCCCGGCCAAGACGATACCGCCCCAACCGCTCAGAAATTTACTGATGAAAATGACGATTCTGGTCGGCAAAGGAAGCGCTTGACCCATTTCCGAAAACATGCCGGCAAGCATCGGGACCACGACAACCATCAGAAGGGCGACGACAGTAACAGCCACAAAGAGGATGACCGAGGGATAGATCATGGCAGACTTGATCTGCTTCTTGATCTTGGCAAATTTCTCCATATAGGACGCCAGCCGTCCGAGAATCGTGTCGAGAATACCGCCTGCTTCACCGGCAGCCACCATGTTCACATAGAGGTTATCGAAGGCCTTGGGATGTTTCTTCAACGCTTCGGCGAAGGTTGCACCGCCTTCCACGTCGGACCGAACCTGCACGATGGTTTTTGCGAGGGTCTTGTTGTCCGTCTGCGCTCCCAGGATCTCTAAACATTGAACAAGCGGCAAGCCTGCGTCGATCATCGTTGCAAGCTGTCGGGTAAAGATAACGATATCCTTGTCTTCGATCTTGGGTGCGCCGAACGACAGCTTGATCTCCTTCGGCTTTGCCGAAACATTGACCGGGGTAATGTTCTGCTTTCGCAGAAGGGCCATCACCTCGTCCTTCGAATTGGCTGCAATCTCGCCCTTCTGGACAACGCCCTGGCGGTTTTTTCCTTCCCAGAGAAACATTGTTGCTGCCATCGTTCACCTCATTTTTGTATGAATGAAATCAACCAGCCGTACGTTGAAGGCCACTAACGGTATTCTCTCGGCGTCAACTGTTGGCTGGCAAGGCCGGAACGGCCGAGCATCTGGATCAGTTCGTCGACGACCGAAGATCTGCCGACGCAATCCTCATAGGATATCTGCTTTTTGACGTAGAGATCATACAACGACTGGTTGAGCGTCTGCATGCCGAACTTGGTCTGTCCGGTCTGCATGATCGAATAGATCTGATGGATTTTGTCTTCACGGATCAGGTTGCGAATTGCCGCATTCGGGATCATCACTTCCAGCGCCAGCACCCGGCCCCCGCCTACCTTGGGAATGAGCTGCTGGGAGATGACTCCTTCGAGCACGAAGGACAGCTGCGCGCGGACCTGCGACTGTTGATGAGGCGGGAACACATCGATGATGCGGTTCATCGTTTGTGCAGCCGAGTTCGTATGCAGCGTTGCAAAGGTCAGGTGGCCGGTCTCTGCGATAGTGAGTGCTGCTTCGATCGTTTCCAGGTCGCGCATTTCACCAATCAGGACCACATCGGGGTCCTGTCGAAGGATATACTTGAGCGCGTCCTTGAAGGATTTCGTGTCCGCATTGACCTCGCGCTGGTTCACGAGGCACTTTTTGTGCGGATGAAGATATTCGATCGGGTCCTCGATCGTGATGATGTGCTCCTGACGCTCCGTGTTGATCTTGTCGACCATGGAAGCAAGCGTCGTGGATTTGCCGCTTCCCGTCGGTCCCGTCACGAGGATGAGGCCGCGCGGTTTCTTGCAGATGTCCGAAACGATCTCCGGGAGACCGAGTTCCTGAAATGTCTTGATCTTGAACGGAATCGTCCGGATCGCCGCGGCGACGGCGCCGCGCTGCACGAAGATGTTTGCCCGGAACCGCGACAGGTTCTTGACGCCGAATGACAGATCGAGCTCGTTATTCTCCTCGAACTTGTGCTTCTGCGCATCCGTCAGAATGCTGTAACAGAGATCTTTCGTCTGCGTTGCGGTGAGCGGCTCCAGTCCCGGGATCGGGCGCATCTTGCCGTCGACACGGATCGACGGCGGAAGACCTGTCGTAACATGGAGGTCGGATGCACCTTTTTCGATCATGTACTTCAGCAGGTCGTGCAGGTTGGCCATTGAGCAGTCCTCATTCCTTCCCGATCAAAATCAGCAGATCCGGCGGCAAAAGATTCCGCCTATTGAATATCGGCGAACGTCGTTTCCAGAACCTCGTCCAGGGTCGTCATGCCCTCCTTGATCTTTGCCAAACCGCTCATACGCAGAGTCTGCATGCCCGAGGCCGTTGCCTGCTTCTTGATGTCCATCACCGAGGCGCCCTGCAGGATCAACTCCTTGATCTCATCCTTGATCGGCATCACCTCGTATAAGGCCACGCGACCCTTGTACCCCGAGCTGTTGCACACATCACAACCTTTGCCGCGCATCGGAACGAGCGCGGCTGCATCTTCCTTCGAGAATCCCGCATCGATGAGCACCTGCGGGGGAAGCTTTTCCGGTTGTTTGCAGTTTTGACATACCTTGCGAACCAGGCGCTGTGCCAGGATGAGCACCACGGCCGACGAGACGAGGAAGGGCTCCACGCCCATGTTCAGCAGACGGTTGATGGTACTCGGCGCATCGTTGGTGTGGAGCGTCGACAGCACGAGGTGGCCCGTAAGAGCGGCTTTAACGCCGATCTCTGCCGTTTCATAGTCGCGGATCTCGCCGACCATGATCACGTCGGGGTCCTGACGAAGGAAGGACCGGAGTGCTGCGGCAAAGTTGAGACCGATGTCATCCTTCATCTGGACTTGGTTGATGCCGGCAAGATTGAACTCCACCGGGTCCTCGGCGGTCATGATATTAGTATCTTCCTTGTTCAACTCGGAGAGCGCCGAGTAAAGCGTCGTGGTCTTCCCGCTTCCCGTGGGTCCGGTCACCAGCACCATGCCGTAGGGCTTGTCCAGAGCTTCCTTGAAATCCTTGAGCTGGTTCACGCCAAAGCCAAGCTTCGTCATGTCGAGCTGCAGGTTCGACTTGTCGAGCAGCCGCATGACCACCTTCTCGCCGAAGAGACAGGGGAGGACGGAGACCCGGAAGTCCATGGTCTTCTTGCCGCCCATTTTCATCTTGATGCGTCCGTCCTGCGGCAGCCGCCGTTCGGCAATGTCCAGCATGGACATGATCTTGATGCGGGAAATGACGGCGTTCTTGATTTTGAGCGGAAGCCCCATGACCGTGTGGAGTGAACCGTCGAGCCGGTACCGAACGCGGAAACTTTTTTCGTACGGCTCGATATGAATGTCGCTGACCCCCATCTTGGCGGCCCGGAGAAGGATGCCGTTGACGAGCTTCACGATCGGGGCGTCGACCTCCCCACTCATCTGTTCTTGTGTCTCTTCGACGACCTCCAGGTCCTCCACGGCGCCATGGACAAGGTTGTCGAAGTCTTCCACGTCCACAACGCCTGCCTGATCCAGGATGTCCTCGTTATCGTCCTCTTTCATTCCCTCCATGCTGTAATCCTTGGCATCGAGGGTAAGTTTCTTCTCTTCCTTGACCGCAGACGGAGCGCCGGCGCCGGCGGAAGGAGCAACTGTCCCGCCCTTGGCGGCGACCAGCGACTTCGCGCCGCCGTAATATTTCTTGATGGCTTCAACGATGGCGCCTTCCGTTGCCACAACGGCTTCCACGTTGTATCCTGTCATGAACTTGATGTCGTCGATGGCGAAGATATTGGACGGATCGACCATGGCGATCGTGATCGTCGCCCCTGCGCGGTTGATAGGCATGATGCGGTATTTTTGCGCGACATCGGGGGGAATATGTTTGACAACGGCGGGGTTGATCTGGAATTTGCTGAGGTCTACGTAGGGAACTCCGTATTGTTTGCTCAGGAAGGTCATCAGTTTTTCTTCCTGAACGAAACCGAGCTTGACGAGAATCGAGCCGAGACGGCCGCCTTCTGTTTTCTGTGTTGCCAGCGCCTTCTTCAACTGCTCGTCGGTGATAAGACTCGACGATACAAGCATGGCGCCGAGTCTGCCTGACATAGCCATAAAAAACTCCTCAAGGAAACGCTTGGAATATCAGCTATAATACTGAAACCGTCGTGATCTGTCAAGCATGGTACTGATTTTACAGTTATTTTTTCAATCTCCCCATCTGTTGCACCAGCGCTTTTTTCATGACCGCCACAGGCGCTTTTTTCCCCGTCCAGATCTCGAAAGCGATGACTCCCTGGAACAACAGCATGCCGATTCCCGGCAGAATACGCGCTCCGCGCGCACGAGCCGCCTTGAGCAGACCGGTCAGCGGGGGGTTGTAAACCAGATCACCAATGAGATGCGATCGTTTGATCATGCCGGCGTCAAAGGGCATAGGATCCGTCGGCCTTAGTCCCAGGGGGGTGGCGTTGATGATGCAGTTTGCTCCTGCAGCAGCCAGGCCCAGATCCCCCGCGTCAATTGCGGAGGAACGGGCCCCTGTCTTTGTTTCAACATCGCGCGCCAGTTTCCGGGCTTTTTTTGCGTCCATATCATGCAACAGAATCGCAGATGCGCCATTGAGGGCCAGCGTGAACGCAACGGCCCTGGCTGCCCCTCCCGCTCCGACGAGAAGAAAGGTCTTGCCCTGCGGCCTGACGCCCGCTTCGTCGCGGAGCGAACGGAGAAATCCCCTGCCGTCGGTATTGTGGCCGATGAGCTTCCCTTGACGCACTTCGATCGTGTTCACGGCTCCGATCATCCGGGCATCATCCGCCAGCTCATCGAGGTGCGCGATGACCCGTTCCTTGTGCGGCACCGTTACATTCAAACCCCGGAGCCCGAGCGGTACAATGGCCTTCACCGCCTGCGCGAGCAGTTCGGGCTTCACGCTGAAAGCGACATAGCGCGCGTCCATGTTCAGGCTGGCGAACGCGGCATTGTGCATGCCCGGTGAAAAGGTATGCTCCACCGGATGTCCGAAAATTCCATATAACGACGTTTTCCCCGATATCATGCGTGTGTTCCCCTTCCCGGATGTTGTTCGAGTGCGGCAACTACGTCCGCAAAGGCCGTGACGGGCACTACCGGAACGCCTGCAGCCTTCGTCAGATCATCGATGGTAAGATCGTCCAGAAAGGTCCTTCCATCGTCCTTGAGCGTGTTTGCCGGTATGAGGAGGCGCGTTCCCAGCCGCCTGCCCCTCACCGCAGCTATCATATCCCTGCCGCTGAGAAGCCCGGAAACGGTTACCGAACGGCCGAAAAAATCATTTTTCACCACAATGATCCGCGGCAGCCTGGAACGCGGCCCTGTTCGGAGACGTTCGATGACGGGACGGAGCACGCCGCTGAAAGATTCGCCGGTCAGAAGGGTCAGCGATGCGGCGAAAGATCCCCGGGGAATCCGTACCCGGCGAGCGGAGGCGAGAAAATCGGCGACCATGCCAACGCCGTTTTCGATCTGCGGGAAGTCCTCATAGAACGCCTGACCCGGAAAAACTTCACGGGCCTTGATGTAGAATTCGTCGGACGGATAGACGAATCTCGTCCCCAGCCGCCTCCGGAACCGATCGCCCGACGCGGTGAGCATCTCAACAATCCTGCGGGCCTCGCCTCGCCGAAAGGTCCGCAGAGGGAACAAGCCGTGCCGGAATCCCGTGATGCCGACGGGAACAACCGCAACCGACTCGACTGCAGGGGCCAGCGTTGCAAGATCTTCAATCGTGCTGGCAAGATGCGCACCGTCATTAATCCCCGGACAGAGAACGATTTGAGCGTGCATACGGATGCTGTTCTTGGCAAGACGCCGCATCTCCTGCAGGATATCCGGAGCGTCGGGGTTGTTCAGCATTTCGCGCCGGAGACGAGGATCGGTCGTGTGGACGGACAGGTACAGCGGGCTCAACCGCTGATCGACGATCCGTTTCCAATCCTCTTCCCTCAGGTTCCCCAGGGTGATGTAGTTCCCGAACAGAAAGGAGGCCCGGTAATCGTCATCCTTCACGTACAGGCTTTTCCTGCATCCCCGCGGCATCTGATCGACAAAGCAGAAGATGCAGTGATTCCTGCAGCGCCTTACGGAGAAAGGCGTGAGTTCAATCCCCAGATCCTCATCATCCCTCCGGCGCGCGCGCAGGAGCACATGCGAACCGTCCCGCCGGCGGACCTCGAAGGACAGCCGTGCAGCTGCGGTCAGATACTGGTAGTCGATGCTGTCACGGAGCGCTTCGCCGTTCACGGCAATGATCCGGTCGCCCGCCCGAAATCCCGCGCGTTCAGCGCTGCTCCCCGGCCTGACGGCCGCGATCTCGAGCACCTCAGGAGGTCCTTTTCGATGCAAACATGAAATCGATGTACCCGTTGATCTGCGTCCGTCCTTCGTCGGAGACCTGCCGGTATTTCCGGAGCATCATGATCTCCTCCATGGTCAGGATCTTTTCGAGGTAATTGATCTGTTCCTCGGAGAGCGGATACTTGCGTTTGCCGCGCCGGTACTTTGTAGTCGACGGCGAAAGAAAGAACCCTTTCACCTCCGAAGGCACCTTTTCCTGGTGAGCTGCCAGGATCAGGACGGACTTGTCGATCCCCAGCTTCGTCGCGATCATGATGAGCGTCTTGTCCTTAGGAATATGGCCCTTGTTGATGGTTACCCGCAGCAGTTCCGGGCTGATGCCCAGCACTTTTGATGCATCTTTCAGGTTCTTGAAACCTTTTTTTTCCAATGCCTGGCGGATCATTTCTGATATTTTCATGCATGCCTCCTCAAAAGACCGATTAAATATGATGGACTCGTAAGAATTCAAAACCTACCACTGACACGGAGACACAGAGAAAAGCAATTTTGAATATATTATGCTTTTTTTCAGCGCACTCAGTGTCTCCGTGGTGAAAATCAACTTTTTACGACCTCATCAAATATGTATTCTTCCCTGCATCCAGGCGTCCCGTGTACAGGCCCCGTATTCATTGCCGGAATCACGCCATGATTTTCATTCCCCGCAGAACGTACTGGACCCCGGAGGCGATGGTCATCCCCGCTGTGGCCCAGTAGACCGCATGCAGGTATCCAGAAGAAATGCCGTAGGCAACGTGAATGAGCGTGAGCGTCACCACGAGCAATTGCAGGAACGTCGTCATTTTGCCGATGATGGAAGGTTTGACCTTCAGATCATGCCCCGTAAAATAAATAACCATGCTGCCCAGGGTCAGGATCACATCCCTGCTGACCACGGTAATGACAAGCCAGACCGGAAAGGGAGCCAAAATCGCCAGGGTCACGAAGGACGACACGATCAGAAGCTTGTCCGCCATGGGATCGAGAAAAGCGCCCAACTCCGTCTTGGTATTCGTGAGACGGGCGATCATGCCGTCGAGGGCATCCGTAAGACAAGCCGCCAGAAACACAACCAACGCATGACGGTAATATTCGTAGATCATCAGGTCGACGAAAAAAGGGATGAGGACGACCCGGATCAGTGTTATCGTATTCGGCAGGTTCATCACAGGAGGTCAAATATGGTCAAACAAAACTGTTTTGGAAACAATTATAAACAGTTTTTTTGTGTTGTCAACCTATATCTTTTTGTTTACGGATTTTTCTGCTGCAGAGGAGAGGAAACGTCTTCGTGAGTATTGGGAGGTCGTCACGATCAACAGAACAGGAAACTGGAGCCGGCGGGCGGGATTGAACCGTCGACCTGCTGATTACGAATCAGCTGCTCTACCACTGAGCTACGCCGGCGTTGGCAGTTCCCTTCAATAAGACGGTAGGTTATACAACATTCCTGCTCACGGTGTCAAGAAAATCTTCATAGATTGCCTGATTGAAGCAAAAAAAACGGCGGACATGCCTCCGCCGTTCCTGAGTGATCGATTCGGTACTATTACTGATGGCAGCCGTTCACGGTCGTGCAGTTGAGATCACGGTTCGCAAATCCCGGCACATAGGCGCCTGCTCCCGTCAGGGTCACCGTCTTGATTTTGCCAGCGCCCGTCCCGCCGGCTTCATAAGGATCACCATCGTTTTGCTTAACGATCATTGCCGTGCGGTTGTAACCGTGGCTGACGCGAGCATGACAGTTCACGCAGCGATACCCGAAAGTAGACTGTGCTGCCGCTGATGCCCGAATGCGGTGCTGAGTATGCAGGTTCGTTCCGCCGCCGGAGAAGCCTGTTCCGCCGGGATTGAAATTCGCAGCTCCGGACTGATAAGTATCCTCAGCGTGGCACTGGAAACAAAGGTCATCGGTCAACCCCACGCCTGATGATTGAACGAGTGTTTTAGTGTTCGTATAGGTGTCGGTGAATGCCGTTTTCAGGATAAAAGGATTCGTCGAGCCATGCGGTCCCTGAGGGGCCGTACCGTCGTTGGTCCCGTGACAATCCGAGCAATACATGGTCTGCGTGCCCCGGTTCGCTGTCCACGATCCGAGCAGCGCTCCCCAAAGCGTATTGCCCGTCGCCCCAGCCACGGGGTGCATGGATGCGCCGTTCACTCCGGCAGTTCTTATGTTCCCGGGATTGAATTCGATCGCCTGATCAGTCATGTTCTGCAGCCCGCCGAGCGATGGTGATAACGGAGGTGTATTCAGTCCCCAAGCGTAGGACGAATGACACTTCATGCAAACCTGGTATTCATAGTAGTTCAACGGCATAGCCGTGCTGTTCGTGAGCCCCAGGGACTCGAATGCGGTGAAACCCGCCTGCCCCGGCGCCGACCACGACCCCGTCCAGGAAATGCTCACTCCGCCGACACCATAGAGCGGGCTCGTATTGCCAATCGTATTCCCTGGCGACGTATGCTTGGCATTCCCTGCGCTGTGGGAGTTATGGCAATCGTTGCACTCAACATGCCATTTGGCATTGCCCGTTCCGAGCCAGTTATAGCTCATATGCTCAGTTGCCTGATGCACTCCCGCGTAGGAGCCGGTGTCCCGGTGAGCCGAGGTTTTGATCTCCTGGGACTCGATGTTCTTGGTGCTGCTCGTCGATCCATGGCAGACGGTCGTGTCCCTGCCCCATCGGTTTTTCTTGTTGAAACAGGTCCCCTCTTCCTGAAAGGAGAGCAGGTATTTGCCGTATGACGTATTCGGCTGGGCAGGATTCGCCGGGTCAACGCCGGACTTGTGAGAATAATGACAGTTCAGGCATTTCACGCCTCCCACGGACGTTCCGATGGAGCCGGTCCCGTCGGGATCATAGGACACGCTCGTTGCCGCATCGTGTGCCGACGTCCCCGCGCCGACCTGCTTGTTATGGCAATGCGTGCAGAGCTGAGAACCCGTATTGGGCTCGACAAGGAAATTCTTGTACTGGTTGTCGTGGGCATTATGGCAGGAGGTGCACTCCACGTAATTGGCGCTTCCTGCAGCCGCCGTCTTTCTGACAACGCCGCCGAGATCGACATAATAGAGGCTGATCTTGCCGCCTCCGACGCTCCCGTACAGTTCGGTGCTGTCCTTGCTATTGTCGTAGGGAATTGCCACGGGGTGATCGTCCCTGAGGTCAGTGCCCATGTAACCCGCGGCAGTGTTCGGCAAAGAGCCATCTGCATTGGTATTCACCATTCTGACGTCCACGGTCCGCCGCTTTCCGGCGGGCGTGTACCCGAGGTTGACCAGATGACCAAGCCCGATCGTGCCGTCGTGGCAGGTCAGGCAGATGCGGGTCTTCACATGCACCGCATATCCCGGCGCGCTGGCGTTCGAGGGATCTTCTGCAGAAGGATAGTTGAGGCCCACCAGAACGTCGCTCGTATAGGTAAGATAGGTGGCCGTCGAGGCCTGGCGGTTCCAAAGGGGAGCCTGGTTGTTGCTCTGATGAGGAGTGTGGCAGAATATGCAGATCTCCGCCGTGCCGCCCACACTGGGATCCGCGGATATGTAGGAGCCCGTTCCGCCTGACGACAGGTTGTGTTTCGAATTCACCACCGATATCTGGGCAACCGCAGCTCCTGCAAGAACCAGAAGCAGCGTTGCCATCACTAGGAGCGCACCAGAACGCTTCATCATCCACCTCATTTTCCAGAATCCCGGGACTGCAGGCGTTGCCGCGGTCGGCACGACATGACCGCTTCAGTTTGTTTCCGGTTGTTTCACGTACTGGAACATCTGGACACGGTAATTGTAGCTGTCAGCCACAAGCAACCGGTCCTTGCTGTCGATAAAGATTCCCGCAGGAATATTGAACTCGCCCGGTCCTATCCCTTCATGGCCGAAGATCAGCAGCAGCTGCCCTTGCCGGTCGAAAACCTGGATCGAGTCTCGCAAACCGTCGGACACCCAGATATGCCCTTCACTGTCGACGGCGATTCCCTTCGGTTTCATAAAGCTGTGAATATCCGTGCCGTTCCCGCCGAACTGCGTCAGGAATTTTCCATCCTTCGTAAAGATCTGGACCCGAAAGTTCATGGAATCCATGACATACACATCGCCCTGCTTGCCAAGCGCTATGTGCGTCGGATAGTTGAACTCTCCCGGACCCGATCCCTGCCGGCCGAAGGACGACAATTTCTTGCCGTCCAGATTGTACCGGTCCACCCGGTGGCCGTGGGTATCCACGACATACAGAACCTTGTCCTTCTGGTTGATGGCGATGCCGGTCGGACGGATGAGCGAGTCGTCCCCGATCACCTTTTTGTTCTTCGTGCCGTTGAATACGAAAACGCGCCGGAGGACCGAATCGGTCACGTACAGGCGTCCCTCTCCGTCCAGCGCCAGGCCGATGGGCGACTGGAGAGCTCCCATCTTCGTCTTCGAGAAGGCATCGTATTTCTTCTTCTCAAAATTGAAATAGTGGATGACACCGGCGCCCCAATCCGATACGAATACGCTGCCCTCGCCGTCGGCGACGACCCCGTGCGGTGATAATATGCGATCAACCGTGTCCTCGCCGGCGAAGAACTCCCAGAGCTTGGAAAAAAACCCCTTCTTCACGCCAAGATCCTGCGGGGTGATGATCGTTTGCAGAAACTGAACTCGGGGTTTATCCGGCGGGAGCGGCCACACCCAGGCTGCGGCAGGCATTTCAGCCGCTCCATACGCATAATGCCCGGCTACCTGCGGTGCAAGGAATGCGCTGAATATGACCAGAAATCGTATCAGGGAGGAGACGCGTCTCATAACCGAAGCTCTGTTTTTATAGCATTCTCTCCCCCGCGGTGTCAACTCGTAAAAATCCGGCGATCCGGCACCGCCTCTTTCCTCTCGCTGGTTGTCACCGGAGGATGGTTCGGATGATCCGTCACCCGGTCGATCGCCTCGGAAACAGCAGACTCGACCATGACCCAGGGAGAACCATGCTCTCCCCGCCCGTCATCCTCCTCGACCACATAGTGGGGCGGCAGATAATTCAGCGCAATGGCCGCAATGTCACTCATGCACCGGTCGCAGGAACAGGCGTTCTGGTAGCGTTCGGACAGAAGTTTGTCCATGACCAGAATGACTCGCTTATAATTCGCATTTATGACCGTGCACTTATTGATCGCCACAAATAATCCTCAATAATCAATATCTTTCGGTAACGATGATGCAAAAAAAGTACCATGGAAAACAGATAAAATACTATTTCAATTCAAAGCGTTACGCCTGCCATACCGCGATTTCATCAGCGGATGTGAGCATTACCGAGCATGGTGAGCGAAAACCGACACATTTCAGGTCCTGGGGAGCGGAGTATATGGTCCACTTTCCCAAAACAGTAAGCCCGAGCAGTACTGTTGTATTTCCTCTTTTCGTAGTTTATACTCCCTTCATGAAAATTCCTGAAAAGCCCACATGTTACATCATCGACGGAAATTCGTACATCTATCGAGCCTATTATGCGATCAAACAGCTTTCGACATCCAAAGGCCTTCCGACCAACGCGGTGTTCGGATTCGCCAATATGCTTTTAAAGGTTATGAGCGAAAAAAAACCGGATTATCTGGCAATTGCCTTCGATCCTCCGGGAAAAACCCGTCGCCACGGCGTATATCAGGAATATAAATCACATCGGCCGCCCATGCCAAGGGACCTGGTTCCGCAAATCCCCTATATCCACCGTTTGGTCGAAGCATTCCGCATTCCCGTATTCCTGATCGAGGGCCAGGAAGCAGATGACGTGATCGCGACGCTTTCCCGCAGGGCAGCAGCGGAAGGCATGGAAGTCACCGTCGTTTCCGGCGACAAGGACCTGCTACAGCTCGTAAGTCCTCGTATTTCGGTCTACGACTCCCTCAAGGAGAAAATCTACGATGCTGCTGCCGTTGAAGAGCGCTGGGGCGTTCCGCCTGACCGGATCGTGGAGATCCTGGGCCTCATGGGCGATGCGTCGGACAATATTCCCGGCGTTCCCGGCGTAGGGGAAAAGACCGCCCAGTCCCTGATCAGGGAGTACGGAACGATCGAGAATCTACTGAACCGTGCCGCGGAGATCAAAAAACCGAAACTGCGTCAGTCGCTCCTCGAAAACAGCGAGACGGCCAGGCTCAGCCGGGACCTGGCAACGCTTCACAGCGAACTGCCCATGGAGATAGATTTTCAACGTCTCGCAGCAACCGCATACGACGGCCCCGTTTTGCTCTCGCTCCTGCGGGAACTGGAGTTCACGTCCCTCCTCCGGCTGGTGACCACGGAACCGGAAACCAAAGCGGAATATCGGATCATTCTCAACGAAAAAGACCTCGTCGAAGCGATCACCGAGATCAAGACAGCGGGCAGAATGTGCCTGGATACGGAAACTACGTCCCTCGATCCCTTGCGCGCTGAGCTCGTCGGCATTTCCTTCACCGCACAAGCCCATGAAGCCTGGTATCTGCCCCTGCGCCACTCCTATGAAGGCGTTCCCGCGCAGATCTCCGTCGACCAGGCACTCTCCGCCCTCCGTCCCCTGCTCGAGGACGCATCCCTCCCGAAGATCGGTCAGAACCTGAAATACGACCTGCAGGTGCTGCGCGGCGCGGGGATCGAGCTTGCGGGAATCTCTTTCGACACCATGATCGCTTCATACGTGCTGAATCCCTCGAAGCAGTCCCACAGCCTCGATTCGCTCGCCCTCGAGTTTTTAAATTACAAGGCCCTGACCTATGCGGAAGTGACGGGAACGGGAAAGAAGCAGAAAAGCTTCGCTGAAGTGGACCTCGAGACTGCAACTCGTTACTCGGGAGAGGATGCGGACATCGCCCTCAGGATCCAGGGAATCCTGGAGCCCCAGCTCCGGGAGCAGGGCTTGGACAGCCTGTTCCGCGATGTGGAAATGCCGCTCATGTCCGTGCTTGCGGACATGGAGTACGCCGGCGTGAGAATCGACAGCGGCCTCCTCGCCGACATGTCCGGCCGGCTCGAACGGGAGACCTCATCGATCATCAGGACGATCTATGAACTTGCCGGCACGGAATTCAATATCAATTCACCGAAGCAGCTGGCCGATGTGCTCTTCGTCAAACTGGGCCTTGCGCCGGTGAAACGGACCAAGACCGGTCTTTCCACGAACGTTGATGTGCTCGAAGAGCTCTCGCTCGTCCATCCCCTGCCCGCGGAGATCCTGAAGTACCGCACGCTCGCCAAGCTCAAGTCGACGTATGTGGACGCACTGCCCCTGATGGTCAATCCGAAAACCGGCAGGCTTCACACGTCGCTGAACCAGACGGTGACCGCGACCGGACGATTGTCGAGCAGCGATCCCAACCTGCAGAACATCCCCATCCGCACGGAGGTGGGCCGCGAGATCCGCAAGGCCTTTATCGCCGACGAAGGCTGCTCACTTCTCTCCTCCGACTACTCCCAGATCGAGCTGCGCATCCTGGCGCACCTGAGCGCCGATCCCGCGCTGATCGAGACCTTCGCCTCCGGCGAGGACATCCATACGCGGACAGCCTCGGAGATCTTCGGTCTGCCTCCCGAGGAGGTCACGACGGAGATGCGGCGCAAGGCAAAAGCGGTCAATTTCGGCATCATCTACGGCATTTCCGCCTTCGGGCTCGCGCAGGACATCGGCGTGTCCAATATCGAGGCCAAGCGGTACATCGACAACTACTTTGCCCGCTACCCCAAGGTCCGCGAGTTCCTCGACCGGACGATCGCCGATGCGAAGACGAAGGGGTACGTTACGACCCTCCTCGGCAGGAAGCGCTACATCCCGGAGTTGACGTCCTCGACAGCGCCGGTGAGGAACTTCGGCGAGCGCATGGCGGTCAATACGCCCATCCAGGGAACGGCAGCAGACCTTATCAAGCTGGCCATGATCCACATCCACCGGGCGATCAAGGAGCAGCGCCTGCAATCGCGCATGCTCCTGCAAGTGCACGATGAACTGATCTTCGATGTGCCGGAAGCGGAACTCGACACCATGAAGGCACTGGTAAGGAAATCAATGGAGGAGGTGCTAACGCTCTCTGTGCCGATCAAGGTGGATATGGGAGCGGGGAAAAACTGGGAAGAGGCGCATTAAGGTTAGACCGTCTGAACACACCGAATTGTCGATCTATCTTCTAGTTGAGGAAAACTAAAGATCGAGCACGCTGCAAGCCGCGATCTTAGCGGCATCGCCCCACCCTCGTTCATCCCCTACTTGAACTCGAACCGGAACTTGATATCTGCGCCCACGTTGCCGAGTTCGTTCCGTTCCCCGACCAGAGACATGTTCTTGTTCAGGAGGTACTCGATCCGGAAGATCTGCTCCGGCGTGGTCGCGCCCACGTTCGAGGAATAGGTCATCATCAGCTTGTCCTGGATGATCTCCTTGCCAACGGTCACGCGCGGCACGGCCGTGTCGCT
The DNA here is from genome assembly GCA_021814615.1 of Nitrospirota bacterium. Lineage (GTDB taxonomy): Bacteria > Nitrospirota > UBA9217 > UBA9217 > UBA9217 > JAKAHZ01. Next base: position 24,670 of record JAKAHZ010000039.1, read on the forward strand.
CTTGCTGATGTAGGGATCGACCTGGAACCGGTCCAGCCCCGTCAGGCTGCGCGCCCTGCTTTCGAGGATGTCCTGGAACTTTCCGGTTGCGAAGGACGTCGCCTCTCCGACCCCCACTCCCGCTTCCTTGCCCTTGAGCTCCGCCCCCGTCTTGCCCAGAGCGAGCATGGCCAGGATGTTTGAATCGGTAAGCGGCGGATCGGAGATAAAGCTGACGACCGCACGGTCCGCCGTGCCGGACACGGACAGCCTGATCTGGTATTCCCGCACCTTGGTCTCCGCCTG
>JAKAHZ010000040.1 GCA_021814615.1 Nitrospirota bacterium
GAGTACAGAGATCGGAGTGTAGATAGATGGAGATGTACTTTGTACTTTGTACTTTGTACTTTGTACTTTGTACCTTGTTCTTTGTACGCTGTACTTGTTTTATGCCTGTGCAGCCTTCTTTTTCCGGTAATTGCGTATATAGAAGAAGACAATGACCGCGCTCACGATCACGACGCCGGCAAGTGCCTCGTGAGAGTATTTCATGATCAGTTCCTGCTCTGCGCCGATGAAGTAACCGATATAGGTGAGGATGGTGACCCAGATGCCCGCTCCCGCCAGGGTATAGAGAGAGAACTTCACATGGTTCATGCCGGCGAGACCCGCGGGAAGGGAGATCAGATGGCGAACCACGGGCAGAAGCCTGCCGATGAAGGTCGAGATCTCGCCGTGCTCCTTGAAATAGGCCTCCACCTTGGCGAACTTCTCTTCCGTGATCCAGACGTACTTGCCGTACTTAAGCACAAGCGGACGGCCGAGATAATGGGCGGTAAAATAGTTGGCATAGGCGCCCACGAGACTGCCGAGCGTCCCCATCACGATGGCGACCCACATGTTCATCTGGCCCTGATGCGCGAGATAGCCTGCCGGCGGCATGACGAGCTCGCTCGGGATGGGAATGATCGAGCTCTCCATGGCCATCAGGAGAAAGATTCCCGTGTATCCCATCGCTCCGATGGTATTCACGAGCCACATGATGAGTTCGTGCATGTCTACCTGGTCCCTTCTCCGAATATCAATATCGAGAAACGCAAAACCTTACTACCGAGAGTGACCAGCCACAGAGGTCACCGAGAGCACAGAGGAAACATTTTCAACTACCTGCACATGAATACAGTGATCTTCCCCTGAGACCTTCGCGTCCTGTGAGGCAAAAGCCGTTTAGTTTCCGATTCGTCGTTCTCTGCGCCCTCTGTGGTAAAAGCATCTTAACAGGTCTCTGAAAAAGTTTTGTTCTGTCTTTGCGAGCGAAGCGAAGCAAACTCGTAGTTTTAAGAGTTTCAGTGCACTACGAGATTGCATCGTCGCGAAATCGCTCCTCGCAATGACCATTCAGAACTTTTTCAGCATATTATTAGATCTAAACTCGTCTTTCTCAGTGTTCTCAGCGTCCTCTGCGGTTATTCTTTCCGAGATTTCAGCCTGGCTTTTCTCTGTGGCCTCTGTGTCCTCTGTGGCAAAGTTTATTATGTTTTTCTATTCCTCGATGATTCCGATATTCTTGAGCATCCCGTCGTCCTCGCGCCAGCCCTTCTTCACCTTCACCCAGAGCTGCAGGAAGACCTTCACGCCCAGGAGCTTTTCCGCGTCCAGCCGTGCGCGCGTGCCGATCTCCTTGAGCATGGCGCCGTTCTTTCCGATCACGATCCCCTTCTGCGAGTCCCGCTCCACATAGATCGTGGCATGGATGCGCGTGAGCTCCGGCTCTTCCTTCATTTGTTCGATCACCACGGCCGAGGAGTACGGGATCTCGTCCTTGGTGAGCTCGAAGACCTTCTCCCGGACGATCTCGGCGACCACGAACCGCTCGGGCTGGTCCGTCAGCTGGTCGTCGGGAAAGTACTTCGGCCCCTCGGGCAGCCGCTTCTCGATCGCCGCCAACAGCCCGCCCAGGTCCTTTTTGAGCCCAGAGACCGGAATGATCTCTGCGAAGGGATAGAGGCTGCTGCACTCCTGCAGGAGCGGCAGCAGCCGCTCCTTGGGCACCAGGTCCACCTTGTTGATCAGGAGGAAGACGGGCGTCTTCACGTCCTTGAGCGAGTCGATGATGAACTTGTCCCCCGCACCCGGCCGCTCCGTTGCCTCGACGACCAGCATGATCACGTCCACCTCACCGTAGGTACGGATCGCCGTTTCAACCATCACCTCGTTCATGCGGTGGATGGGCTTGTGGATGCCCGGCGTATCGATGAACACGATCTGCGACGACGGCAGGTTCACGATGCCGCGGATGCGGTTCCTCGTGGTCTGCGGTTTGTTGGAGACGATCGAGACCTTCTCGCCCAGGAGGCAGTTCAAGAGCGTCGATTTTCCCACGTTGGGACGGCCGATGATGGCTATGAAGCCCGACCGGAACGATTCTGTTTTTGGCATGGCACAGCATACCCGAAAACCGCGGGCCCGCGCAAGCGCTATTCCCCGCGACCGGCAAAAGAGCATTGACACCCGCGAATCAGACCAGTATTATCCTCTAGCATTGACGCGGTTATCGGGGGCGGCGCTACTCTCCCGACGCGCGCAATCGCATCACTCCGACGATCAGTCACTCTATCGAATCTATGACCGACCAGACCGCCGACCTTACCGGGATCCGCGAACGGATCCTGAAGCTCAAGAAGGAACAGAACGCCATCATCCTGGCGCACAATTACCAGCGGGCTGAGGTGCAGGACATCGCCGACCTGACCGGCGACTCGCTGGAGCTGTCCCGCGCTGCGGCGAAGACCGACTACGACGTCATCGTCTTCTGCGGCGTCCATTTCATGGCCGAAAGCGCATCGATCCTGTCACCGAACAAGACCGTGCTGCTTCCCGAGATCGACGCCGGCTGCCCCATGGCGGATATGATCACCGCAACCGGGCCGCGCACGATCAAGCGGGAGCTCTTCAAGGAGCTCTACGGCATCACCTTCCAGTTCCCCGACGAATACACGGTCAAGGACATCAAGCGCCAGAATCCCGGCGTTCCGGTCGTTGCCTATGTGAACACCGCTGCAGCGGTCAAGGCGGAGAGCGACATCTGCTGCACGTCTTCGAACGTGGTCAAGGTCGTGGAGTCGCTCAAGGAAGACACGGTCATCTGCATTCCCGACCGCAACCTTTCGGCCTTCGCCGCCAAGCGCACAAAGAAGCGCATCATCGCCTGGGACGGCTTCTGTAACGTGCACCACGTGCAGCTCACCATGGCGGACGTGGACCGGGCCAAGGCCGAGTTCCCCGGGGCGCTCCTGGTCGTCCATCCCGAATGCCCTCCCGGAATCCAGGACCGCGCCGACCACATCACCAGCACCTCGGGCATGCTCCGCTTCTGCAAGGAATCCACGCACCGGGAGTTCATCATCGGCACCGAGGAAGGACTGCTGCACCGGCTCCGGAAAGAGAGTCCGGACAAGGTGTTCCATCTCCTCTCGCGCAAGATGGTCTGCCCCAACATGAAGCGCACGAAGCTCGAAAGCGTTCTCGCCGCGCTGGAGCAGCGCCAGTACGTCATCAAGGTCCCCGACGAGATCCGCATCCCGGCCAAGCGCGCGCTGGATAGAATGCTGGAAATCGTCTAACGTCGACAAGGTGACAAGGAGACTTGGAGACATGGTGAAAAACCACACATCATCTTCGGGACTATTCGCCCTTTCGCCCTGTCGCCCTGTCGCCCTGTCGGGTTTCTGAAATGCAAATCGCCATCCTCATCCTCCTCGCCGTCACGCTGCTCGTCCTCCTCTGGCTGGTCCTCCAGTCGCGGAAGACCACCGTCGATCCCACTATCCCCCTGCTCCAGCAGGAGGTCCAGTCGCTCCGCGGGCAGCTGACCGAAGAGATGCAGCGGAGCCAGGACATGGTGAACAAGCAGCTTGCCGACATCACGGGCCAGGTCAACACGCAGCTGGGCCAGGTCACGCTGCAGGTGAACACGAGGCTTGCCGACGTGGCGCAGCAGCTTTCCCGGTCCACCGGCGACCTGAACACGCGGCTGGACAACGCGGCGCGCGTGGTTGCGGAAGTGAGCAAGGGTCTGGGCGGCCTGGGCGAAGCGACAAAGAAGGTCTTCGAGGTGGGCAAGGATATCGCGAGCCTGCAGGAGATCCTGCGGTCTCCCAAGCTGCGCGGCGGCCTGGGCGAGCTGTTCCTGGGCGACCTCCTGGGCCAGATCCTTCCGCCCGCCCATTTCACGCTGCAGCACCGGTTCAAGAGCGGCGAGGCCGTGGACGCCGTGATCCGGCTGGGACAGAACCTGGTGCCCGTAGACGCAAAATTCCCGCTCGAGAATTTCAGGCGCGTTATCGAAGTTGCTTCAGAAGAAGAGCGGAAGGCAGCGCGGCGGAAATTTCTCGGGGATGTGAAGAAGCACATCGACGCCATCGCGGGGAAGTATATTCTCCCCGACGAAGGCACCTATGACTTCGCACTCATGTACATCCCCGCGGAGAACGTCTACTACGAGCTGATCATCAAGGACGAGGCTATCGACACGGAGAAAGGCCTGCTGCACTATTCCTTCGCCAAGCGGGTGATCCCCGTGTCGCCGAACAGTTTCTACGCTTATCTTCAAACTATCCTGCTCGGACTGCGCGGCCTGCACATCGAGGCGCGCGCGCAGGAGATCCTCACAGGCCTGTCCCGGCTCTCCGGCGACTTCGATAAATTTCATGCGGATTTCGAGGTGCTGGGAAAACATCTGACGAACGTGAAGGGCAAGTTCGACGAGGCGGACCGGCGGCTGGAGAAGTTCGGCGAGAAGCTGAGGACCCTTTCGGGTTCGCAGGCAGCGTTGGACGAGGACACGAAACTGCCGCTTGGGTGATTCAGCTCGCAAGCCTGCAAGCTGATAAGCGCGACCGATGAACTCTGAACTTATTCTCTAACGTTGTACTTTATACTCTGTACTTTGTACTTGGATGTTGTACTCTATACTTGGACTCTGTAAACTTTTGAACTCCGAACTTTGAACTTGGTACTTAGCACTTGGTACTGATTCTTACTCCGTCCCCTTCACCCGCACCGCCACCTGGTTCTTCCCGCTGCGTTTTGCCTCGTAGAGCGCCTCGTCCGCCTCGCGGATGATGTCCTTGATCGTGTCGGCGCTCGCCGGCCACGACGCCACTCCGATGCTCACGGTCATGGACAGGATATGCTTTTCCGCGCGGAAAGGATAATGCTCGATCAGCGCGCGCATGCGTTCAGCTACTCCCCTTCCCGCCCCCGGATCCGTGGAAGGCAGGATCACGGCGAACTCCTCGCCGCCGTACCGGAACGCGATATCGTCGTCGCGGATCGAGCTCTTGATGCACTTTCCCACCTCGCGGAGAATGGCGTCTCCCACCGGATGGCCGTAGGTGTCGTTCACCTTCTTGAAGTTGTCGATATCGATCATGAGCAGCGTCATCTTCTCGCCGAATTTTTCGTATTGCGCGTAACGGCGCTCGATGGCCTGACGGAAGTGCCTGTTTGAATAGAGAGCGGTCAGCTCGTCGGTGATGGCGATGTGATAGAGGAAGGCATTGTCGAAAGCGACGGCGATATGGTTCGCCATGGCCCGCACCATGGGCGCCTGCCTGGCATCGTAGGTTCGCGTGTGGCTCCGGATCAGGAGCAGGGCGACCCGGCTGTTCCCCTTATTGATGGGCATGCGGATCTCACGGCCATCAGCCGCGGTCTGGCACTCCATGATCTTTCCGTCCGTCCAGGCTAGGATGACCTCGTGCAGGGCGCTCCCCTCCACGACCTTCTTTCGGTCCATCACATTGCCGGTTTTTGCCCAGACCGTCACGCCCTGTTCGCGGTATTCGTTCGGCAGGATCATGTCGATCTCGTCTGCGTCGAGCGCCTCGCTCAGGATATCCGCGACGATCCGTTTGAGCTCTTCCAGCTCGATCGTGGTGCTCAGGCGTTCGACGATGCCGTAAAGCAATGACAGCTCGCCCGACTTCAAACGGATTTCGCTGATATATGTGTTCACGCCGCGCGACAATACGCGCCAGAGGAACGGGACGAGCACCAGGAGGCTGGCCGACCCGATGGCGATGATAATCGTGATGATGGAAGTAATGAGCTTGGCCGTCGGTTCCAGGGACCGGTCGATGATGAGTTTGCCGTTGATTTTCGTCGAAGCGGGGTGGCACTGGTGGCAGGACTGCTGGTTCGGGATGATGTGGATATACCTGAGCACGCGCCGGCCGTCCACCGTGAGGATCATGGTCGTCTCGTGGGGCACCGCTACGGGGCCGATGTGGCACCCCTTGCAGGACGGATCCGTGAAACGGTCGATGATCTTGCCCACATCATCCTGCTGCGTGGAATAGGCGATCCTGCCTTGATTGTCGAGGATGAAGGTCCGGACGAGGTCTGGATTTTCCCTGCCGATGGCGATGAGAGTGCTCTGCATCCTGTCGGGATCGCGCACCTGCATCAGGTGATTCAGACTGGAGTGGATCACCGTACCCAGTTCTTCGGCGCGCATCTTCGTCTCCACCATGAGCTCGCTGCGCACCGTCCAGGCGATGAAGAACATGGTAATCACGATCGTGACCGTAAGGATCGATACGATGCCAATGATGATCCTGGTCTTGTACCGGTCCAGCCAGTCCTGTTCCTGTCCTTTGATCTTCTGTATCATGTTTGCCCGATCGGCGCTGCCGCAGACCTGTTCTCCGTCATGCACGCGGACGCCGCATGACCATCAGTTCACATTTCCACGCGCGTTACGACGCCGTGCAATTTATTGGCCGGGAGCTTGAAGAACTGGACGATATTCGGGGTGAGCTTCTTCATGAACGAGAAGATCTGCCACAGGGGATTCGTCGACGTAATGTCCTCGACGCCGTAGAAGATGGTCTTCTCGCGAATACCCGCCTCCCGCAGGATTTCCTCCACGTCGGTGATTTCCATATAGCCCATCTGGATCTCGAAGCTGCGGAGGCCCGGGGCGAGATCCTCCTTGAAATATCCCGTGGCGCCGAACGGGTCTTCCCTGCGGACGATCGAAACGATGACATTGTCCTCGTAAATGATGTTGTTCTTGAACATGGTATGCACGATGTAGGGCGGGATGTCCTTCGCATCCTTGGCGAAGAACAGCGCGGTGCCGCTGATCTTGTTCATCGCCGCATAGATCTGGCTGTAGCTCAGGAGGAACACGTCGACCGGGAGCGGCTGCAGGGCATAGTACAGTTTGCGCTGACCTCGCGTATACAGCAGAATCATCGTGAGCGGAATTGCTGCAATGATCAACGACCAGTATCCTCCGTGTGGGATCTTGTAGGTATTCGACACGAGAAAGGCGATGGTTACCACGGTGACGAAGCTGGAGAGCGCTGCGTGACCGAACCGCTTCCGCCGAAGGAATATCCAGGTCATCATGACGCCGGTAAGGGCCATGGTCCCCGTCACGGCCAGTCCGTAAGCGGCCGCCAGATTGCTCGATTTGCGGAATTCGAACATGATGAACAGCACGGCGGCGAGCAGGAACCAGTTGACCGCCCCAATGTAGATCTGGGAGCGGCGCTCGTGCGACGTATAGTCGATCTTGAACATGGGCATCACGCGGGTCGCGATCCCCTGGTAGACGATGGAGAACATGCCGCTGATCATGGCCTGGGACGCGATGACGGTCGCGATGATGCTCAGGACGAGGAAGGGAAAATAGAGCGGCCTTGCCTGGGTAAAGATCATTTCGAACAGCACGTTCTTCGTTTCCGGGTGGCTGATGATGTAAGCGCCCTGCCCGAGATAATTGACGATGAGTGCGGCGAAGACGAAATACCACGCCTTGACGATGGGCTCCCGGCCGAGATGTCCCATATCGGCGTACAGCGCTTCCCCCCCCGTGGCGCAGAGGATCACCTCGGAGAGCACGAAAAACCCGGTAATGCCGTTCTCGACGAGGAAATGAACGGCATAGTAGGGGTTGAGCGCTTTCACGACCTCGGGGACATCGATGATCGCCGCAAGACCGGACAGCGACAAGACGGCGAACCAGACGAGCATGAGCGGTCCGAAGGCGCCCGCAACTTTTTCGGTCCCCTTGCGCTGGACCCAGAAGAGCCCTACGGCGATGACTGCAGCGATCAGGATCAGGAAGGACTGGGGCGTTTCTTCGAAACCGGGGATGAGCTGGATGCCTTCCACGGCGGAGAGGATGCTGATGGCAGGCGTGATGACGCCGTCGCCGATGATCAGGGAGATTCCGATGAACGACAGCATCGTGATGAACGCGGCCTGGCGGCCCGATTTCAGGAGCGGAACGAGGATCTCGCGCAGCACGATAGTGCCGCCCTCGCCCCGTTTGCCCAGGCTCATCGCCAGCCAGGCGTATTGAACCGTCACGAGCAGGATGAGGGTCCAGACGATGAGGGAGAGAACGCCGATGACGGCATCGGCCGTGACGTGCTTGGTCAGGAGAACAATGACCGTCAGCGTATAGATGGGACTGGTCCCGATGTCGCCGAATACGAGCCCCAGGGATTGAATGATGCCCCGGACCTGCGCCTTTTTCTGGATCAATGCGCCGTTCCCTCTTCCTTCGCTTTGAGATACTGGAACACCTCGATGCGGGCGTTCAGCTGGTCGGCGACATAGATGCGGTCCTGTTCATCAACGGAGATTCCCGCGGGCAGATGGAAATACCCCGGCTGCGGTCCGAGTTGCCCGACGAAGAGGAGCGTGGCCCCTTGACGGTTGAAGATCTGGAAATTGCAGAACGCCGCGTCGGTCACGTAGATGTTTCCGTCCGAATCGAAGGCAATTCCCTTGGGATTGGCAAAGGTCCCCGGCCGGTCGCCGACCTCTCCGAACTTGGAAAGAAAAACGCCGTCGGCGGTGAACAACTCCACGCGGAAGTTGCCGGCATCGACGACCCCGACCGTGCCGTCCCGTTCGTCGATGGCGATATCCAGCGGCAGATTAAACTGGCCGTCGTTTGCTCCCCGCGAGCCGAACTGGAGCAGCTCTTTTCCGTCAATTCCCAGAACGACGACCCGGTGCTCGTTCCGGTCCACGACATAGAGCCGCCCGAGCTTCCGGTTGAGGGCAATACCGACAGGCTTGCCGCCCTTGAGCGGAAATGCGGTCAGGTACTCGCCGTGAACGTCGTAGACGGCGATTTTTCCGCCGCCGGCATCGGCAACATAGATCGTTCCCTTCTCGTCGACAGCCACCGCAGCGGGCAGAAGAACCGCTCCTTCCTCGCCGATCATGCTCATGCGCTTTGCCACCTGGTCGAAGACCACGACCCGCTTGAGCAGAACATCACTGACGAAGATTTTTCCCTGCCGCGTGGTCACGCCGTAGGGCCGCGCCATCACATCCAGGTATTCCTTCCCGAAGAGCCGTTCCTTGAGCGAGTACTCCCTGCCGATGTCATCTTCGGAATAGATGGACTGCACATAATGAATCCGCGGAGGATCGGGCGGCAGGGGCCAATAGAGGTTGGCGGGTTCGATACGCCGCTGGGCGGGGCTGCAGGCCGTAATAAGGACAAGCGCAACCAGGGCGGCCGGAAGAAACGGCCGCCGCGGAAAAAACGATGATAATATGCTCATGGCATGATCTGGTAGACTTGGACGCGGCCGTTGTTCTGATCAGCGATGTATAACAGGTCGCGGTCGTCGATGAAGAGCCCCCGGGGCGACCAGAAATCCCCCTGAACGATGCCCGTTTTGCCCCAGCTCTCGATGAGTGTTCCGTCAGGACCGTAGATGAAGATATTGTTGGTCGTGCCGTCGGACACGTAAACCCGCCCTTCCCGGTCCACGGCAATTCCCTGGGGCTGATTGCCCCCCCCGCCGTCCCGGTGCCCCAGGGAAAATGCGGAAAGGAATGCGCCATCGGGCCCGAACAGGACCACCCGCCGCGCCTGCGTATCAAGCACATGAATCCGCCCTTCCGCGTCAACAGCGATACCTGCGGGATTCTTAAAACCGCCTTTTGCGGTCCCTTCGCCTCTCAGTTCGAAGAGCAATTGGCCGCTGCCGGAAAAGGCCTTGACCAAGTGATCCTGGCTATCGGCGATATAAACGCGGTCGCGATGGCGGTCCACGGCGACTGCAGACGGATACACGAACATCCCCGCCTTTCCGAAGACAAGAACAAGGGTTCCCGTGCGGTCGAAGCCGAATACCTTGCCCTGAGGCCCGTCGGCGACATAGATCACGTTTGACGCATCTACGGCGATGCCGGTCGGATTGAGCAGCTTGCCCTCCGTCGGTGCAGCCGGTATGTTCAGCGGCGCGGCAGTCCGCTCGTTGCGATTGAACACAAACACTCGCGGAGCCGGATTCTGATCAACGACATAGACCCTGAAGGCGTCGGCAAACACGCTGCTCGGCCGCTGGAGCGATATGGCGGGATCGGTTGAATAATCGGTGCCGCTGGAAAAGCGCTGCGAACGCAGACTCTCCTGGTCTTTCAGGGTTTCCGTATAGCTCAGATGCACCGCGGGCGGTGAAGACGGGCTCACTCCCTCTGCCTGGCCGGCGACAAGGGAGCATGCGGAGCATCCCGCGATCAGGGCTGCAACGAGGAAAAGCGGACGAATGGGGTTCATGGTTTTCGGTTCCTTTTGCATGCTAGCTATTATACCATGGAGATCCTGCACGGCGACTTACTTTTGCTTATGGCAGGTACGGCAAAGTTCCATCTTCGTTTTGACGTTATACGCAAGAATTGCGGCGGTATCACCGCTGTGCGGCGAGTGACAGCTGACGCAGGCAAGGGTTTTTCCCGGCTGGTTGTAATCCGGCCCTTTGCGGGTAGGATGGCTCACCCGCATGCCGAACCCGGAGATCACGTGAGTCGTCCCTTCCCGCTGCTCGGGATGACAGTGCGTGCAGAGCGTCCACGACGGCAGCCGGACCCAGGACGGATTGTTGCTGGCGTGCGGATCGTGGCACAATACGCAGTACCCGGCGTCCGACGGACCGTGCTTGATCTTGCCGTCCATCAGGCCGGGATGGCATTTCGTGCAGGACTGTTGAATGGTCAGCGTAGACCGATTCACGGGCCGGTCGGGGTCGAAATCCCTCGTCTCCTGGCTTTTCCCCGCCTGGAAGCTGATCTGCTGCACCGGGCTGACGGTCGCGGTTGTGCCGGCATCCCGCTTGACGGTATACCTGACGGTCTCCTGGAACTCGTTCCCCAGATCGCCAAGCTGCCAGATCAGCTCGTTCCCTTTTTGCTGCGGTTCCTTCGGTTTCCCGCGGAAGACGCTGCTCCCCTTGAGATAATGAATTCCCGATGGCAGGCGCTCGATGAGCGTTACGCCGCGAACCGTGGCTCCCCGGGCATACTCCATTTTCACGGTGACGCGCATGCGGTCCTTGAACATGGCAGGCTGCTGGCTGTTCTGCACCTGTTCATCGGCCGGATAGACGACCACTTCAATCCGGTCGTTCTGCTCCCGCGCCTCCGGCGAGGCAGGCGCGACCTTCGGAAGCAAGGCGCTCATGCCAACTGCAGCGACCCGTCCGCCGCCGATGCCCATTTCCTTCAGAAGCCGGGCCACAGCGCCTGCACGGGCGACAGTAACCGGCAGCATCGATCGCTGCCAGGCGGCTTCCTTTTCCGCGCCCGCCGGCTGGGGAGGGCCGTCGACATGGCTCTCGATCAGGACCTTGTCGCCGGGATTCCCTTTCAGATGATCCAGAATCGGCTTGAACAGCTCCGCACGTTCGTCCCGCATTTTCTTGAGCGCCTGTTCTCGTTGGGCCAGCAATGCGGCCCTCTGCTTCCCCGTCACGTTCTTCCCCGGCAGCGCCGGATCGACGGTGATCAGTTCGCTGCTACGCGGTTTGAACAGAGAATTCGAGGGAATGGTGACGAGGAGCGGTTCGATCGCCTGCGTCGTCTTGGAGACTTTCCAGGGGTCTTCAGAGGTAAACTGGTATTTCACCGGATAGGAACTGCTGTCGTGGCATCCGAGACAGTTCCATACGGCCGCAGGGCCATGAATGTATTTGCCCGTGGGAATATTGCGGTGACAGGCGTAACAGAGAACATCTTCCGGCTTTGCATGTGCCCTGTCCTGCTGCTCCGCCTGCAGGCGGTGGCAATCCGTGCAGGCCGCCTCGCCTTCGCGGGAGTGAAAACGCTGCGCCGTGAACGGCGAAGGCGGAGCGGTAAAATATCCATTCCGGCTGTAAACCGCTATGGTGCGGGAGAATAGTACGTTATAGACCGGCTTCTCCGCGGACGAGGCGGTCTGAGCGGAGGCGACCGCAGGGGCAAGGGCCCGCACCGTGATGGTATTGATGCCCGGAGCGAGCAGCACCCCCTGCATGGCATGCTTGCCGCCCGAGGGATCGATGGGGGGATATTCGCTCTTGCCCACGACAATCTGGAACATCGGCACCTTTGACCAGTCCGTAGCGGGATCGACGACGACATTCACCTGCGCTCCCACGATCGCATTATGTTTCGGATAGAGGATCGTCAGCGCAGGCTCGCCCTTTTTCTGGTCCTCTGCGTGCAGAAGAACAGCCGGGAACAGGGCGGACAGCATTGCCCACAGCGCTATGAGGATCCACGTTTTTCTCACGGTTCTTTTCTTTTCGATCCTTTCGCGAAAGCCGCCTACTCCCTGCTGTACCGTTTTTCCCCGTGGCAGCCGGGCGCGCAGGAACCGCCGTTCTTGCTCGGAGCATAATTGAGAGGCATATCCCAACCGCTGAAAACGACGGTGCGGCGGATATGATGTCCCGTCCCGCTGTCGGCGTGAACATCATGGCAGGCCCGGCAGGTGCGTCCTTTGGCCATTTTGTTCACATGCAGGGCATGCAGATTGCGGTCGCCGTCCCGAAAGCCGGTGGCAGTCAGCGTTCGCCGCTCCGAAAATGCGGCCGCGTCGTGACAGGAGAAGCAAAGCGCATATTTGCCTTCGGCATAGCCGGTATAGAATTCCCCCGGATAGAACTTGACCAGGATGCGCCAGAAATCGGAGCCGTGGGGATTATGGCACGATACGCAATCTCCCGCCTGAATCGGGCCGTGGGTATTCTTGTTCGCGCCGATCCATGCTTTCATGTCCTTCACCGTTCCGTTGCCCGTCTCGAGTTCCCGATTGTGGCAGTTCAGGCAAAGGTCCATCTCTTTTGCGAGCAGCAGTTTCGGCGTGTCGGAAAAATGAGGATCGTGACAGTTTTTGCAGCTCTTTTGGTCTGACATAGGGCCGTGTTTCACCAGCGCTCGCTGCAGCGAATTGATCTCGTTTGGATGGCAGCCGCCGCACAGCTCGGGAACCGGCGCGCTCATCATGGCCGGCGACGACGACCCGTGCGGGCTGTGGCACTGCACGCAGGACTCCTTGACCGGGGGATGAACCGATTTTTTCGACGCGATTCCCGATTCCTTGTCGGGATGGCACTGAAAGCAGAGCGCATTCCCTGCAGCAACCAGACGTCCCGGGTTGTCGCTCTGATGGTTGTCGTGGCAGCCCGAGCAATCCCCTCCCGCAACCGGCGGATGCATGACTTTCTGTTTGACAAGCGAGTCGGGATGACATTGAAAACAGAGCGCGGGAACGGCCTCTTTCAGCATGCCCTTGTTCTGTGAACCGTGGGGATCGTGGCAGGAGGTGCAGTCTCCATCTTTTGCCGGCGCGTGAACCACCTTCTTCGTGTTTTTCGCTTCATGACACTGTCCGCAAAGCTCGGAACCCTTCAGGGCAAGCGTGATGACGAGATTTCCCGGATGCTTTGCTTTCTTCTGGGGATCGGCAACGGCCTGGTGACAGACCGTGCACATTCCTTCCTTTACCGGGTTATGAAGAAACTTCTGTTTACCCATTGCAGCGTGACAGCTCGCAGTGACGCAGGAATCTCCGGAAGAAGCATTTTGGGTGCTGGTCTGTTGGGGGGATTGGGCATAGGCGCCGGTTCCAAGAATGAACCAAGAGGTAGCGAGCAGCGACAATACGACTGTTCGTACTGCGTATGCTCTGAGCATTATTCTTAACTCCTTGATGTAAAAGGTTAATATTTAGAATGCCAAATTGAAAAAGGTGCAATTACCGTGCCTTGCGAACTTATCAACAATATATAGTATCATATTGATATCATGAATAAATAATAAATATCCGCACAAAGACCGTCCTCGTTATGAGTGATTTTGCTCACAATTGTTCAATTGTGCTCTACCACAACAGGTTACAGAACAATCCATACTCTATCAATAACAATTAAAATAAATCTTTCTTAAATACGTTCGTACGGTTCACTTGAATTAAGCTTCAACTCAAAAATCAACTTTTCGTTCACGGCAGGCAATTCAGGTTTCATGGGTTCAAAATCCTGACAAACAAATGAGCCCGCCATTTGCGGTAAAGGCACGGTTGGGTGAACGGAAAAAAAGAATACTTTCTCTTGACAGAAAGAATAGCTTTCGTTTAAACTAGCCGTCATGAAAATCTCAACCGTGGTCACCAACTTTGCTTCACGGATCACCAGCGTCGCTGTTGCTGGCATCATTGCCTTTGCTCCGATCGCCGCTGTCGCCGCAGATAACTGGAAGGACTCGTTCGATGAAATATGCGGAAAGGTGCAAAACGCCGATTCGTTAAGCGATAAGGAACTGTCCGCAATGCTGGATAAGGCGGACAAACTGGTTCCCGTCATACAGGCATCCGATGATCCGGGCAAGAAAGTGTATCTGCAGCGTCTGAAAAGGTGCCGCGGCGTCTACGAGTTCATGATTGATTCGAAGAAAAACTAAGGTCCCGCGAGGGACCTTAGTTTTTGCTACAGTGCATGTTTGTTATTTTGCAGCAGTCGGCTTTCCCCCGCTCAGGACCACCGTGTAGAATTTCCCCGCTGCCACATCATTCACCCCTTCCACATCCCATATTCGTACCGGAAGCGGTTTCACGGGCTGGTTTTTCAGATCCTTGCCCCAGACCCAGATCGTTCCGTCGGCCATCACCGCGATGGAATGATACATCCCCGCCGAAACTTTTTTGATATTCCCCAATCCGTCGATCTTCTTGGCCGTGGCGCCATCGGACGTCTTGTTCCCCAGCTGGCTGAATTCATTCCCGCCCCAGGCCCAGACCGTTCCATCAGCCTTGAGCGCCACGGTGTGGTGCAGTCCGGCCTCGATATCGATAATGTCCGTCAATCCCTGGACCTTGACCGGTTTCGGCTGATCGACGCTCGTCCCGTCGCCCAGCATGCCATGGTAATTCCACCCCCAGGCCCATACGGTCTTGTCCGATTTGAGGGCTACCGTATGATGCAGCCCTGCCGCCACGCTCGTCACTCCGCTGATCCCCTCCACCTGCACGGGGCTGGTGCGGTCTTTGGTGGAGCCGTCTCCCAGCTGACCGTAAACGTTCCGCCCCCAGGCATAGACGGTCCCGTCGGACTTGACGGCAACGGAATGATACATGCCTGCGGCAATCTTCACGATGCCCGAGAGGCCGCTGACCTGAACCGGCACTGAGCTGTCTTCGTTGGAACCGTTTCCCAACTGGCCGTAGGAATTCCTTCCCCACGCCCAGACTTTGCCGTCCGACGACAGGGCGATGGTATGGAACATGCCCGCGGCAACGTCGGTGACTCTGAGCAGGTCCTTCACGGCCACCGGCACCTTGCTGTCCTCCCGGGTGCCGTTGCCGAGCTGGCCGCGGTTGTTCCTTCCCCAGGTCCAGACCGAACCGTCCGACTTGAGCGCCACGGCGTGTTCGAGGCCCGCCGAGACCTTGATGACATTTTCCAGGCCGCTTACCGGGAGGAACGCGTCCCGGTCGCCGTTCGAACCGTCGCCGAGCTGGCCGTATTCGTTCAATCCCCCCGTCATGACCATGCTCGCCTTCGCCGTCGTCGGCATCCAGCTGCTCCGGACGGGCCAGAGGAATTTGAAGCTGCACGCGGAGACATAATCCATGGTCATGTCGCCCGATGCCATATCCACGATCCATACATAATCGACAATGTCCCTGCCCGTGGATGAGGACCAGTAGAAATGGTTCTGGACATTCGAGAAGGGATGCGCCATGGGCAGCGCGGGGTAATAGCTCGCCTTGTCGACGAGCGTCTCGATCTCATTGATGGTGGGGAGCCGCCAGTCGGAGAACCCGAAGTTTGGCCTCCTGCCGCTGTTCATGTCGGAGAGATACTGCTTTGCCCCCTCATAGGGCACGGGCAGGCTGGCGATATTCGCATCCTTGAGCCAGATGAGGCCCGTATTCTTGTCGAGGATCGTGCCGTCCCCCTTGTCGGTGAACCGCGCGTTGATCTCTTTTTTTTCCGCTTTGGCGGGTGCGGCCTGTTCGGCTGCGGGAGCCTGCCCGCCCTTTTCCTCCGTTGCCGCCTTCTTTCCTTTCGGAGCGGCCCCCTTCTTCGCCGACGCGGCCTCGACCGGCAGCGAGAGCGCCAACAAAAACACCAACCCAATGCACAGCAGGATCGTTTTGCGCATACACCCTTCCTTGAATATGAATAGTGAACGGAACGTTCGTGATAATACCATATCCGATTTTTTTTTGTAAAGGATTACTTCACGGAACGGGTCCCGTCGGCAGGAGCGGCAACATCGTTCATAGTTTCGGCTTTACAAACGATTTCTTCTTTGTTATTATGCACGTCGGTTTTCGACTCAGCACCCATCTGCTGTTATTCCTTACACGAGGTGAAGAAGACATGGTTCGGACCGTAACGCGCATACTCGCCGTAATGTTGCTTGTCGCCCTTCTGCCCCTTTCCCTCCCCCACCGGTCGTTCGCCGAGGTGAACGACGACTACGCGCTGAAGATCTCCCTCGAGAACCAGCTCGAACGGAAGCTGAAGCAGGTGATCATGGAGATCACGGGCACGGACCGCGTCGTGATCTTCGTGAACGCGGAGATCGCCTCCAAAGGCGGCGCCGGCGACCGCGGCAAGATCGAGAAGAAAGCGGACGCCCTCGTGCTTCCCGGCGTTCCGGCCAAGAAGGAGTTCGGCACCGGCCAGACCTCGGAGCTCATGCTCCCTGGATCGGGAAAGTTCACCGTCAACAAGATCGTCCTGTCCATCTGGCTTGACAAGAGCGTTCCCGGTTCCATAGCGGATCTCATCCAGGACATTGCCAAGAACGTGATCGGTTACAGCCAGACCCGCGGAGACCAGATCAACATTAAGCGGGTCGACTTCGAAAGCAAGGGCTTCTCCTGGGCGTCGCTCTTCCTGCCGCCCAATATCTTCTGGCTCATCCTGAGCCTTCTCGGCGGATTCATGCTCTACACGGTGGGCATGTTCTTCCTGGCGCCGAATAAGAAGATCGCGCCCGCACTCAAGGACATCGACTGGAACGCGATCCGCGGCACGGGTGGCGGCGCTTCGGCGACCACGGTGGAGCGGACCACGACCTTCGAACGGGAGATCCTGGCAGAGCGTCCCGCAGCGTCGGGAGGTGCAGGTGCGGCTGCGGTCCAGGAAGCGGGCCTTCCCTTCTCCTTCGTCCGCGAGCGCGACATCCCCGCAGTCGCCTTCCTGCTCAGGGACAAGACCCCGCAGGACATCGCGATAGTCGTCAACTATCTCGAACCGTCCCTGGCCATGCGGCTCCTTGAGTCGTTCCCGAAGGAACGCCAGGTCGAAGTTGCCCTTATCCTGGGCCGCGAGGAGATCGGCACGGACAAAGTGCCCGGCCTCGAAGAGCAGATCAAGAGCAGGCTTACCTACGTGGTGGGCGGCGAGAACAAACTCCTCGCCCTCCTTGACATGACGAACGAGGACGTGCGCGACAAGGTCGTCAAATCCATGGAGACGAAAGATGCCCAGACGGCCACGCGCCTCAAGTCGCGCATCAAGAGCCTCGAGACGATCATCCGCGAGCTTCCGGCTCCGGGCGTCCAGACGCTCTTCCGGAACGTGAACCCGGTGCTCTTCGCCCAGGTGCTGAAGTCGTCGCCCGATGAAATCCAGCAGAAGGTCATCACCTCGCTCAGCGCCGGCGCGGCGGAGCGGCTCAAGGAAGAAATGCAGCTCAGCCGTGCGCTTTCGGCCGTGCGACTCAGACGGGAGCGGCAGAACCTCATGGCGGTCGTCCGCCGGCTGATCAGCGAAGGACTTGTGGAGGTTGAGAACAGCTAATATGGGCAAACTTGACAAAATGACAATCATAGGGCTCGTCGCGATTCTGCTGACGATCCTGTACGTTCTGGCTGCAGGCAATATCCTGCACATGCTTTTCAACCCGCTGGCGCTGATCATCGTGTACGGCGGCACCTTCAGCGCCACGCTGATCGCCTACCCCTGGCCGGTGATCAAGGAGATCGTCCCCTCGCTGCGGATACTGTTCTTCCCGAGCAAGCACAGCGACAAGGACATGGAGGAGATGATCGACTACCTGTCCTCGCTGGCGGAAAAAGCCCGGCGGGACGGCATCGAAACCCTCCAGGCGGAGATTCCGAACATCAAGGACAAGTTCCTGGTCCACGGCGTCCAGATGCTTATTGACGGCCTGGAGCACGACGTGATCAAAGACAACCTGGCCCGCGAGATCTTCTACACACGCCACAACCAGCAGAAGGTCTCGGGCGCATTCCGGACCATGGCCACCGTGGCCCCGATCTTCGGCCTCCTGGGCACGCTCATGGGCATTGTCGACATGCTGCGGAAGCTGTCGGACCCGGCCAACATGGGCGCAGCCATGTCCAACGCCGTGACCGCCACGTTCTACGGCATCTTCTCGGCAAACGTCTTCATCCCGATTGCGACGAAGCTGACGGATCACAGCGAACGGGACATCATCAACAAGGAGATGATCGCGGAAGGCATCATGGCCATCCAGCAGGGCGACGTGCCGCTCATCGTCAGGAAAAAGCTCACGGCCTTCATCATGGCCCATATGAGGCAGAAATAACCGTCCCCCCGGGGACGCCGGATGGCACTCATGACCGAAGGCAACGACAAACGCAAAGAGATCGGGAATATCTGGCTGATCATCTTCTCGGATATCACCACGAATCTCATGCTCTTTTTCTTGATGCTCTTTGCCATGACCCGCATGACGGCGGCGGACCGCCAGACCGTCGTCGCGGGAATGGAAAGCACCGTCATCAACAAGTCCGCCCGCGAGCAGATCGAGCTCGAGCGCCAGGCAAAGTTCGCGCGCGAAGAACAAGCAATCAAGCGGCTGCAGCAGGCGGTCACCGAAGGCAGACTGGCCGGAAAGGCGACGATCGCGGTCACGGACAAGTTCGTCAAGATCGCGCTGAACCCGGAATCGTTCTTCTCCATCGGCAGCGCCAAGCTGAATCCGGCGACGATCAGTTCCCTCGAGGCCCTCGTGGAGCTGATCGAGACATTCCCCAACGACATCGTCATCGAGGGCCACACCGATCCCACGCCGGTCCGCGGGGGCGCCTACCGGTCGAACTGGGAGCTGTCCATCGCCCGGGCCGTGAGCGTCGTAAACTTCTTCACGGCAAGCGGCATCAATCCCAAGCAGCTCGTGGCCGCGGGATACGGCGAGTTCCATCCAGCCTTCCCCAACGACAGCGAGGCGAACCGAGCCAAGAACCGGCGCATCGAGATTTCCATCGTCCGCCAGCCGAGGAGCACGCTGTAATGTCCGTACTCCAGAAATTCGTCCAGTATACCGAAGAGCACATGGAAGAGACCGAGCTCTGGATGCTCCCCTACAGCACCCTGATGCTGACGCTCGTAATCCTCTTCATCATGTTCTACGCCTTCTCGTTCAACAATTCGGTGGAGTACGAATCGGCGCTGTCCAACCTTGCTTCGACCAATCCCGACGACCCCCGCGTCAAGCAGATGCAGATGGAGATCTCCCTGGCGAAGGACATCCGGGACTACATCGCCAAAAACCACATGGAAGACAAGATCCAGCTGAACATCACCCCGCACGAGATCAAGATCAAGATGGCGAGCCTCGCGCTCTTTGACAGCGGCAGCGCCGACCTGAAGCCGGACATCACCACGTTCCTGGACTACCTGTACACCAAGCTCAAACCCATGTCCAACCGGATCATCTCGGAGGGCCACACCGACGCGGTTCCCATCCACAACCAGCGGTTCGATTCGAACTGGGAGCTTTCGTCGGCGCGGGCGTTCAGCGTCATCTATTTCTTCATCAACAAGGGCATTTCCCCCGACCGGCTCGTCGCTCACGGGTTCGGGGAGTTCCGGCCGGCCTCTTCGAACGACACGGAAGCGGACCGGGCAAAGAACCGGCGCATTGAGATCACCATCGTCAGAGGAGCACAAGGGTGAAACAATTATTGCCACTCATAGCAGCAGTCCTGCTCTGCACGGGAACCATTGCAGAAGCCGTCACCCCCAAACAGGTGGAACGGATCGAACAGCTCAAGAAGGACGCCGCGGCATTCATCCGCGAAGGCAAATACGACCAGGCAACGCCGCTGCTGAACGAGATCCTCGCCATCGACCCCGCTGACAAAACGGCGGTCCGGTACCTGGCGCTCGTGAAGCAGCAGGCCATGGAGCCCATGTGCAAGGACGCTGCCGACGCCTTCGTGAACGAGAACTACGCAAAGTCCATCGAGGTCTGGGACAAGCTGCTCAAGATGAATCCCGACGACCGCCGTTTCGCGAGCCTGATCGACATCACCAAAAACCTGATCACCGACAAGACCACCAACGAGATGTATCAGCATGCCGAGAAATTCGTTGCCGACGGCGACTACAAATCGGCGGTCAACGAACTGGAGAAGATCTTGGCCGTCCGCCCCTATGACAGCAAGGCGCGCAGCCTCCTGATCAGCGCAAAGAGCAATGTCGTGGACGTACGCACAAAGAAACACTACGACCAGGCCGACGCCTACATGAAGGAGAAGCAGTACGACCTGGCCATCGGCGAATGGAAGAAGATCCTCGACATCGATCCCTCCCAGGAGGCGGCATCGCGGTTCATCGCCTCGGCGGTGCGCGAGAAGATGGGCGGCCTCTATGCCGAAGCGAAGGAAGCCTACGAGCGGGGCGATTACCTCACCTCGCGGGATTATTACAACAAGATCATGGCCGACAACCCGACGGACCTGGACGTGAAGAATATCCTGGGCAAGATCGACGACGTCGCCAAGGTCACGCTCAAGATCGACGAGAAGAGCCCCGCTGCGGATATGATGCGCAAGGCCCTCGCCTTCTATATCGCGCCTGACGGGAACAAGAAAGCTTCCATGGCGGGCGCCTGGTATGCTTTCCAGCTCAACCCCAACTCTTTGACCATCGCCGTCAAAGGATTCCTGGAACTCAAATATGTCGCGATCCTGAGCACCATGGAAGCGCCGGTCGGCGACATGAACATCATCGATCAATACCTCTTCGCCGCCCTGAACCACATCTACGAGGGCAGGTACGATCTGGCGATCCAGGAATGCACGATCGTGATCGAGCTCCAGCCGGGCAATATCCTCGGGTGGAAACGGCTCGGGTCCGGCTATTATGCCATCGGCAAGAAAGACAAGGCCAAGGAGACCTGGGAACGGGCGCTCAAGATCGCCCCGGACGACGCCGAGCTGAAACAGTTCATCAAACAGGTGAAATAGCACAGACCGCGCCTGTCGCGGGCATTCCAGCGTAGGGATAAAAAGCATGATGCTCACTACTCGCAGAAGGTTCACCGTCGTACTGTTCACGCTCCTGTGCACCGCGTTCCTCGCCTTGTCCACGGCGGGAAGCGCTGGAGCGGCAGATCAGGACTGTAACAAATGTCACGAAGCGATGAGCAAAGGCAGGGTCCAGCATGCGGCGCTCAAGAAAGGCTGCTCTGCCTGCCACATCGATCCTCATGCGAACAAGGATCGCGCCGTTCTGTCGCTCAAGGCCGACCAGCCCGACCTCTGCTACGACTGCCACAGCCGCGGCCTGTTCCTGAAACGGTACCAGCATAAGCCCGCCGTCTCGGGGAAGTGCACGGACTGTCACAATCCGCATTCGTCGAACAACGTCAAGCTCCTGACGGTCACCCTCCCCGACCTGTGCTGGAAATGCCACGACAAGAAGATCGCCGAACGGCAGAATGTCCACTTCCCGACTGCCGCCGCGCAATGCACCTTCTGTCACGACGCGCACAGCTCCGACAACCACTCCAAGCTGCTGACCTTCAACATGCCCGAACTTTGCTTCCGCTGCCACGACAAGGCTGCCATCGCCGGAACGACCTCCGTGCACCAGCCTGTGCTGCAGGGAAAATGCACGGCCTGTCATGATCCCCACTCCCAGAGCTCCAAGAACCTGCTGCCTGCGGACCTCAAGGTCCTCTGTTTTAATTGCCATGAAAAAAGCACCTATCAGGACGGCATCGTGCACGAGCCCGTGGCGAAAGGCGACTGCCTCTCCTGCCACCAGTCGCACCAGTCGAAGAACGAACGCCTTCTCGAGGCCAAGCAGCCCGACCTCTGCTACAAGTGCCACGACAAAAAGAACTTTACCGGCGCCAAATACGGCCACAAGCCCGTTGCCGGAGGCCGGTGCACGACGTGCCACAAACCTCACAACTCCAAGGCAAAGAATCTCCTTACCAAATCGACGCCCGCGCTCTGTTTCGAATGCCACATGACCGACGAGCTCATGGGCCGCGAAAAGCACGGTCCCTACAAGATCGGCATGTGCAGCGGCTGCCATGCCTCCCACCAGAGCCAGAACGCCAAGCTCCTTATCGGGAAAACACCGGACCTCTGTTTCACGTGCCATACGACCGAGGACTTCAAGAACAAGTATGTGCACAAACCCGTTGCCGAAGGACGATGCTACGACTGCCACGGAATCCACACGACTCCCTACAAGGGACTCCTGAAGGCGGACGGCAATGAAGCCTGCCGCAAGTGCCACAGCAGCGCTTTCAACGGCCGGCATCCGGAAACGCCGCTTCCTCCCGACATCCGCGTCAAGGCAAAAGGGTCCGGGCACCCTATTGACAAAGTGGAAGATCCCCGGAGGCCGGGACGCCAGATGTCCTGCGTGAGCTGTCACAATCCTCACAGCTCCGATTGGAAAGGCCTCTTCCGGTATAAAGCGGAAAAGCCGGCGAATCTCTGTCAGCACTGCCATCGGTAGCCCGATGCGGATAAAGACGACCAAGTCATTGATAGTATTGACTCGCACCCCGGATACGAGTATAGTATTACATTCTTTTTGCAACTGTCGGTACAGAATACAGGAAGGAGACAGAATAGTATGAAGCTCAAGGTTCTGGTAATTGCATTCATCCTCGTAGCGACCGCTTCCGTTGTGTTCGCAGCCAACTACGGCACGAAAAAGCGCATGCCGAGGCCGGAGGAGTTCGGGAACGTTGTGATCAACAACTATTCCGAAAAGAACAACATCGCTCCCGTCGTGTTCAAGCACTGGATCCACCGGGCCAAGTACACGTGCAGAGTCTGCCATGTCGACCTCGGCTTTGCCATGGAAGTCGGCGGCAGCGACATCAGGGAAGAAGACAACAAAAAGGGCCTGTACTGCGGATCCTGCCATAACGGCAAGGAAGCCTTCGCAGCGACGTCCCGCGACAAGCTGGTCACGGAGGTCAAGAACTGCGACCGTTGCCATTCCTACGGCAAGGACATCAAGAATCAGAAGGATTTCAACGAGACCCTGAAGAATTTCCCGCCCGCCCGGTTCGGCAACCGCGTCGACTGGCTCAAGGCCGAGGAAAAGGGCCTCATCAAGCTGAAGGATGAGGTGGAGGGCATCTCGATCAAGCGGCAGTCCATTGCGCCGCCTAAGGACTTCGACATCAAGTCAACGATCCTCGGCATGCCCGACATCATCTTCTCGCACAAGATCCATGCGGAGATCAACGGCTGCGAACTCTGCCATCCCGAAGTCTTCGGCGCGAAGAAGGGCGCGACAAAGTACAATATGCAGGACATTTTCGCCGGCAAGTTCTGCGGCGCCTGCCATGCCAAGGTCGCGTTCCCGTTCTATGATTGTCAGCTCTGCCATTTGAAAGAGGTCTATTAGCGGCTTGCAGTTCGCCGGCATGCGTTGCGCGGCGTTCCCGGGTCAGATACCTATGCGCAAGTATGTCGTCGTGTTCCTCTTTACCGTCCTGTCGCTCGGCGTTTCCTCATGCGTGGACGACAGCGGGGAAGTGGTGCGCGGGAGCAAGTTCGACAATGTGTTCACGCTCCCGCTGCTCCCTCCCCCGTCGCAGTATGGAAACGTGGTCATCAACCGCCTCACGAAAAAAAGCACCCATCCGCCGGTGGTATTCTCTCATTGGTACCACCGGCGGTGGTACACCTGCCGCGTATGCCATTTCGAGCTGAATTTCGCGCTGAAAACGAACGCAACGGAAATAACGGAAGAGAAAAACCGGAAGGGCGAGTATTGCGGCGCCTGTCATAACGACCGGACCGCTTTCGGCCATACGGAAGAGAACTGCAAGAAATGCCACAGCGGGAACATCAAGGCCTTCGATGAACATTTCGGCGAGCTGGCCGCATTCCCGAAAGCGCTTTATGGAGACAGAATCAACTGGAGCAAGGCGTTAAAGAAGGGCCTGATCTCCCCGATGCAGAGCATCCTCGATGAAAAATTCTCTGCCATCGGCTTCGAGCAGTCGCTCAGTCTCGCACCGGAGTGGCACGGCATCAGGACCCAGGCGCGGTTCAGTCATTCCAAGCACGTCGAATGGCTCGACTGCGCTGATTGCCATCCCGACATTTTCAATATTCAGAAAAAGGGAACGAAGCACATGCGGATGAACGAAATGGTGCAGGGGAAGTTCTGCGGCGCCTGCCACATGACCGTTGCCTTCCCGCTCCAGGATTGCAAACGCTGCCACCCCGACCTCGATTAGGCCTCTCGGAGAACGTGCTCCCTGTTCCTGAACTTCCTCAATTCTGCGGATGTTCGCCCCTAGATCATCCCGAACCGTTTCATCCGTCTCCGGAAAGCGTCGCGCGGCATCTTGAGGAGCTGTGATGCCTTCGTCTGATTGCCGTGCGCCATCTCCAGCGCCTTTTTCACGAGCGCCTGCTCCACCTCTTCAATGGCGATCCCCGACTCGGGAATGACGAGGCTGTCCAGGGAGATGGGCGACATCTGCTGAGGAACTGCCGCCATGGGGAGTTCCGCATCGAGGATCTCCTGGGGCAGGTGTTCCGGAAGGACGTCCTTCTCACTTTCGAAAATCATTGCCCGCTCGATGACGTTCTTCAATTCCCGAACATTCCCCGGCCAGGAATAGGCCATCAGGATCTTCTCCGCTTCGGGAGACAATCCTCCGACGCTCTTGTGGCACTCCTGGTTGAAATGATTGATGAAGTGGTGCTGCAGC
>JAKAHZ010000177.1 GCA_021814615.1 Nitrospirota bacterium
GCAACTCTTGCAGCCTGCGGAACTGCTCCTCCGGATCCATCTCGTACGACGCTGGGCCCGGCCGCGCGTTCGTCATGCAATAGACCCGCTCGACCCGCCCCTCCCTGCCCCCCAGGATGCCGCAGGCCTCGTTCGGGAGAACCGCGATACAGTGATCCATGATCCTCACATGATCATCACGACTGATAATCAACATCAAACTATGACCGCCGAGCGCGCCGAGAACGCAGAAACGTCAAGGACGAGGAACAAAATGCATCCCGTCTCCGCGTCCTCCGCGGTAAATCTGTCCTGTTAGTGGCTCATCGAGCAGAACCACTCGTAGTCGATCAATTCCGTGATCGTCGGCTTGTCGCCGCAGACCGGGCATTCCTTGTTGCGCGGCACTTTCACCGTGCGGAAGCTCATGTCCAGCGCATTCCAGAGCAGGAGCTTTCCCTTGAGCGGTTCGCCGATCCCCAGGACCGCCTTCACGACCTCGGTGGCCTGGAGCGTGCCGATGACGCCCGTCACCACGCCGAGGATACCCGCTTCCTGGCAGGACGGCACCATGCCGGCGGGCGGCGGCACTTCGAAGAGGCAGCGGTAGCATGGCCCCTGGCCCGGATAGATGGACATCACCTGCCCCTCGAAGCGGAAGACCGCGGCGCTGATCAGCGTTTTGCCGAGCATCACGCAGGCATCGTTCACCAGGTACCGCGTGGGAAAGTTGTCGCTCCCGTCCACCACGATGTCGTAGTCCTTGACGATAGCCTTGATGTTCGCCGACGTGAGCCGCTCCTTGTGCATCACCACCGTGACGTCGTGGTTCAGCGTCTCGAAGGTCTCCTTGGCCGATTCGGCCTTGAGCACGCCCAGCCGCTTGGTATTGTGCGCGATCTGGCGCTGCAGGTTCGACAGCTCGACGCGGTCGTTGTCGATCACGCCGATGGTGCCGATGCCGGCCGCGGCAAGGTAGTATCCCACCGGCGACCCGAGCCCTCCTGCACCGACCAGGACGACCCGTGCGTTCAAGAGCTTCTCCTGGCCGTCGCCGCCCACCTCGGGGAGGAGGATGTGTCTGCTGTATCTGAGGATCTGGTCTTCGGTGAACTCCATTTCAGCACCTGCCTTTGCCGCAAAGACTCGAAGACACGAAGTGAGTACTTGGCGTCTTAGTGTCTTCGTGGCAAGAACATCACGCTTTTTTCTTTTCCCTGTCCTTCCGGATGAACACGTGCCATTCCTTCTCGCCGGTCTGCTCGATCTTGAGCAGTTTCTGGCCTTCGTTCTCCATGCTCTTGGGCACGTTCTCGATGGCCGGCTTGTGGTCGAAGATCACTTCGAGCACCTGGCCCAGCTCCATCTTCTCGATGGCCAGCTTCGACCGCACGAAGGTGTAGGGGCAGACCTGGCCTTTGAGATCAACGGTCTTGTCAGCCTTGATGTCGTCAGCCATCCCCACCTCCTGAAGAAAATCCCAAAATTCAAGCACCGAATCTCAACCCTGATCAACTCGTAAGAAGTCAAAACCTACCACTGAGGCACGGAGACACAGAGAAACGCAATCTGGAAATATTTGGATTTTCTCAGTGTCCTCAGTGTCTCTGTGGTGATAATCGGCTTTTTACGACTTCATCATTCCTTGAGATTTGTTATTTGCTATTTGGAATTTTCCCCCTTACGCTTTCCCGTTTCCTTCCATCCGGATGACCACGGTCGGCCCGCCCACGCAGTCCATCGTGTCGATCTCCGCCAGGGCCTTCCGCACGTCGCGCTCCAGGGCCTCGTGGGACATCATGACGAGCGGCACTGCCTCGGCGGCCTGCCGGCCCTTCTGGATCACCGACTCGATGCTGATGTTGTTCTTGCCCAGGACGCCGGAGATCTTCGAGAGCACGCCCGGCTTGTCGATGGCCGCGAAGCGGAGGTAATAGCTCGACGTGATATCGTCCATTTTCCGGACCTTGAGCTGCTGCCGCTTCCGGAAGGATGCGACCGGCATGCGGTTCACGCAACCGGAGACAATGTCCCGGCCGATGTCCATGATATCGGCGACCACGGCGCTTCCCGTCGGCATGTCTCCCGCTCCCCTTCCGTAGAAGAGCGTATTGCCCACAGCGTCGCCTTTGACGAAGAGCGCATTGAACACGCCGTCCACCGTCGCAATGGGGAAGGACTCGGGGATCATGGTCGGATGGACGCGCGCCTCGACCTCGCCGTTCGCCATCTTGGTGATGGCAAGAAGCTTGATCTTGCAGCCAAGGTCCTTCGCGAACTCGATGTCGATCGGCGTGATCTTGGATATACCCTCGGTGTACACGTCCTCGAACTTGACCGGCGTGCCAAAGGCGAGCATGGTGAGGATCGAGAGCTTGTGCGCCGAATCGATGCCCTCGATGTCGAAGGTTGGATCAGCCTCTGCATATCCCTTGGCCTGGGCTTCCTTCAGCACGTCGCCGAAGGCCCGGCCCTCGTTGGTCATCGCCGTCAGGATGTAGTTGCACGTGCCGTTCACGATGCCGTAGATGGACTCGATGCGGTTCGCCGCCAGCCCCTCTTTCAGCGACTTGAGGATCGGGATGCCGCCGGCAACGGACGCCTCGTAGCCCACGGTGACGCCGTTCTTCTCCGCAGCGGCGTAGATCTCCTCGCCGTGCACAGCCAACAGCGCCTTGTTCGCCGTCACCACGTGCTTCTTGTTGGCGATGGCGGCGAGGATGAACTCCTTGGCCGGTTTGTACCCGCCGATCAGCTCCACGACCACGTCGATCTCCGGATCGTTAATGATCTCCTTCGCGTCGGTGGTGAGCTTCGTGGAGCCCAGCTTGATCCCCCGGTCGCGCTTGACATCGAGATCCGAGATCGTCTTGAGCCGGACGGGCAGGCCCATCCGCCGCTCGATGATGTCCGCATTCTCGATCAGGATACGGGCCGTTCCCGCGCCGACGGTGCCGAAACCGATGATGCCAACGTTTATTGATTTCTTCGATGTCATCTCTCCCCGCCTTTACTATGAACTCCGGACTTTGAACTCCGAACTATTTTGACAGTATCGCCTTGATCCCTTTCACCGCCTGCCGTATGCGGTGCTCGTTCTCCACGAGGGCGAAGCGCACGTATCCCTCGCCCTGGTCGCCGAACCCGATGCCCGGCGAGACGGCGACGCCTGCGTCTCTGATGAGTTTCTTGCAGAATTCGAGGGACCCCATCTTCCGGAACCGCTCCGGAATCTCGGCCCAGACGAACATTGTGGCCTTGGGTTTCTCGATCTCCCACCCTGCCTTGGCGAGCCCGTCCACGAGCACGTCGCGGCGGGACTGGTACATGTCCGAGATTTCCTTCACGCACTTCTGCGGCCCTTTAAGCGCGATGATCGACGCGATCTGGATGGGCTGGAACATGCCGTAGTCGAGGTAGCTCTTGATCTTGATGAGCGCGCCGACCACGTCCCTGTTCCCCACGCAGAAGCCCACGCGCCAGCCCGCCATGTTATAGGTTTTCGTGAGGCTGTAAAACTCCACGCCCACGTCCTTGGCGCCTTTTGCCTGGAGGAAACTCGGCGCCCTGTATCCGTCGAAATTCAGGTCCGCATAGGCCAGATCATGGACCACGATGATGTTGTTCTCCCTCGCGAAGTCCACGATGCGCTGGAAGAACGCAAGGTCCACCACCTGCGTCGTCGGATTGTTCGGGAAGTTGATGATCAGCATCTTCGGCCGCGGCCAGGTGTTCTTGAAAGCCTCTTCCATGTCGGCGATGAAGTCGCCGTCCTTCTTGAGCGGGATGGAGCGCACTTCGCCGCCGGCGATGATGACGCTGTAAGGGTGGATGGGATAGGCGGGCGTGGTGGTGAGCACCACGTCGCCGGGCTCGACGGTGGCAAGCGCGAGATGGGACAGGCCTTCCTTCGACCCGATGGTCACCACCGCCTCGGTCTCGGGATCGAGATCGACGTTGAATTTGCTCTTATAGCGCTCGCAGATCGCGGCGCGCAGTTTCGTGATGCCCTTGGAAGCGGAATACCGGTGGTTCTTGGCTTTCTGCGATGACTCGACGAGTTTATCGACGATATGCTTCGGCGTGGCCTGGTCGGGATTGCCCATACCGAAGTCGATGATGTCCTCGCCGCGCCGGCGCGCTTCGATCTTCAGGTTCGTTACGACGGCAAAGACACAGGGGGGAAGGCGCTTGATCCTGCCGAATTCGAAAGGCATCCTATCCTCTTGTTTCCCAAAGAGTTTCGCGGCACTTTTGCGAGGCGGAAATCGAAAAAACGGTAAAGGTGATATTAAAACACAAGTCAGGAAATGTCAACAGCAAATCAGAATTGGGGGGAGAAAAACCCTCGGAATAATGCATGGTTACGCTGCAAGCCTGCTCCAGCCCGCCGACGTCGTCGTCAGCAGGCGTCTTTCTGCGCTTTCATCCCCTATCACTTCGCGGGCAGAGCAACACGAAAGCCGAGGTTGTTCCGCTTTGCCTGGGCGTTGTCATGGTCGCGATAGGTCGTGCGGAGCCTCGCCGGTGAATTGCTCCAGCAGCCCCCGCGGTTCACCCGGTGATCCCCGATCTCGGGCCCCTCGGGATTGTCCCTCGGGCTCTTCCGGTAGTAATCCGCCCCGTACCGATCATGCACCCATTCCGATACGTTGCCGCTCAAGTCGAAGAGACCGAGCTTGTTCGGCAGGCGCGTCGCCGCCGGCGACGAATGCCCCTGCGTATTCCCCGTGTACCAGGCATACTCGCCGACCGCCTCCTCCACATCATCGCTCGTGAGGCCGGCGATCCGTTCCTTCTTTCCCCCGCTCCGCGCCGCATACTCCCACTCGGCCTCCGTGGGCAGCCGGAAATTTTTCCCCGTTTTCTGGTTCATCGTGCGGAGGAAATCCTGGGCATCGAACCAGCTCACGTTCTCGACGGGGCAGTTCGCACAGGTATGGAAGAAGGACGGATTCTTCTGCATCACCGCCATCCACTCGTTCTGCGTCACCTCGGTCGTGCCCACGTAGTAATCCGCCAGGCAGACGCGATGGGAGGGCCGCTCGTTCTCCGGCGATTCCTCATCCTCGAACACATCGCCCATCTCGAAACAACCGCCCCGGACCAGAACCAGTTCCATGCCCGTCACCGGCTCGAAAATGATCCCTTTCGTGGCCAGCGCAGCCATGCCGCGTTCGAGCCCCTTCGCGTCGAAGGCAAGGACCTGCACTTCGTTCAGGGGGTACTGCTCTTCCTCGGCCGGGGCCTTGTTCTTTCCCTTGGTTGCAGCGGTTTTCTTCACGGCCTGGCTCAGATGCGCGTCCGGACAGGCGGCGGGCAACAGCGCCTCGGTGGAAAAGGGCCTGCCGTTCAGAAGCATGCCCTCCTGCCAGTGGGGAAGGATGAAATCGATGTCCTTCCACGCGACAACGATCTGCCCTGCC
>JAKAHZ010000041.1 GCA_021814615.1 Nitrospirota bacterium
TAACATTCTGACCTTCGGCGTGGGGCTGCCCAATGCCGTTCCGGTGATGGGCGACTGGACCGGTACGGGAATGACGAAGATCGGCGTATTTGCAGACGGCGTCTGGTATCTCGATATGGACGGCAACGGGGCCTGGGACGGCGAGCCGACGGATAACATTCTGACCTTCGGCGTGGGCCTGACCAATGCCGTGCCGAAGACGGGTGACTGGACCGGCACGGGAACGATGAGGATCGGCGTATTTGCCGAAGGCGTCTGGTATCTCGACAGAGACGGGAACGGCGCTTGGGACGAACTGAGCGACGGCGGCATGCTGTTCTTCGGCATAGGATTCACCGGAGCTGTCCCGGTCAGCGGAATCTGGTAGCGGCGGGGAGACGTCCATGGCCTATTTGATTCAGCATCTCTTGACCAAAAGCGCGCGGATCGCTCCCAAGAGCATTGCGCTCATCTGCGGGAACGAGCAGATAACCTATGCCGAATTGGACGCCGAGAGCACGAGGCTCGGCACGGGCCTCGCTGCCCTGGGAACCGAACGAGGCGACCGGGTCGGTCTCTATCTGCCCCGGGGAATCGCAGCGGTTGCAGGTCTCTTCGGTGTGCTCAAAGCGGGTGCAGCCTATGTTCCCCTCGATCCCTTCTGCCCACCAGCCCGACTTGCGTATATCCTGAATGCCTGCGAAATCACGACCCTTCTGACGACGCGGGAGAATATCGGCGTGATCGAGAGGACGATGCCCGAGTTGCCGCTGCTCCGGAACATCGTGATCATGAACGGCGGAGAAGGCCTGCCGGAAGCCGCCGGGCAGGCGCGGGTGATCGGCTGGAAGGATCTGAAAGCGACGGACGGACCGATACCGGAGACGGGCGCGATCGACGCTGATCTGGCCTATGTGCTGTTCACGTCCGGCTCCACGGGCACGCCCAAGGGCGTGATGCTTTCGCACCGCAATGCGCTGACATTCATCGAGTCAGCCGCCGACCTCTTCCGCATCTCGCCGCACGACCGGGTGTCAAACATCTGCCCGCTCCACTTCGACATGTCCGTCTTCGATCTGTTCGTCGCCGTGCGGGCGGGAGCCGCGGTGGTGATTATTCCGGAGAGCGCTGCAACGTTTCCGGTGCGTCTGGCCGAGACCATCGCGCGCCATCGCATCTCGGTCTGGAACTCCGTTCCTTCCGCCCTGGTACTCCTGGCGGCGTATGCAAACCTGAACAGCCACGATCTCTCCACGTTGCGGATGGTGCTCTTTGCGGGCGAGCGCTTTCCGATCAAGTACCTGCGCCGGCTTCAGGAAGCGCTGCCCACGGCGCGGTTCTGCAATCTCTACGGCCAGACGGAGGCCAATTCCTCGACGTGCTACTGGATCGACAGGATCCCCGAGGATCCCGCGGCTTCACTTCCCATCGGCAAAGCGCTGCCGAATTTCGAGGTCTTCGCCCTTGACGACGACGGCAGGAAGATCGTCGGTCCCGGCAGGGAAGGCGAGCTCTATGTCCGGGCTTCCACGGTCGCCCTGGGCTACTGGGGGGATGCTGAACGGACGGCAAAAGCATTCATTCCGAATCCGCTTGCGCCCGAGGGGAGCGAGCGGGTCTACCGGACCGGGGATCTGGTCAGCATGGACGACGAGGGCAACTATCTTTTTCTGGGCCGCAAGGACCACTTGATCAAGAGTCGGGGATACCGGATCGAGATCGGCGAGATCGAAAGCGTTCTCTCCGACCACGCGCTGGTGAAGAGCGCCGTGGTGCTGCCGATCCCCGATGAACTGATCGGCAACCGCATTATGGCGATCATCGTGCCGTCAAGTCCCGGCTGCCTCACGCGCGAGGCGGTGCTGCAGCACTGCAGCCGGAAATTGCCCCGGTACATGCTCCCCGAACTCATCGAGTTCCGCGACGGATTGCCCACGACGTCGTCGGGAAAGGTGGACAGGACATCGCTCAGGAGCACGCTGGCATCGACAACGGGCAGACAGACCGTTGCGTAAATTCACACACTGCTCCGATCCAGAATCCATGCGAGGTGGTTTATGGAAAAACTGATCAAGAATGCCTGGCAGTATGATCCCGGTGCTGCCGTTGCGACGGCCCGGGTCCTGGACCGGGAGATCCATCCCGAAGGACTTGATATCCGCAGGCACCGGTTTCTCCGGCCGGGGCGGCTCGACGGCGACCGGCATGCCGGACATATCATCAGTGTGCTCCGCGGGAGCGCCCGGCTGGACGTGTCGAACGGCATGAAGCGGACGCTGCAGCTCGATGCCGGTGTTCATCTTTACCTTCCGCCGGGCAAGGAGAGCATCTTCACCGCCGTGGCCGGCACCGAGCTTCTGCAGGTGTCGGCGCCGGCATCGCAGGCGCGCGGCAAGGAGCTTCTGGTGCGCGACGAGGCTTTTATATCCGCATCGGCAACGGCTTCCCAGTCGCTCCGGTGGATCCTCACGCCCCAGTATCTGAGCCGCCGGATCTTTCTGCACCATGATCCGGTCCTGCTCTCCAGCGCCGGACATCCTGTTTCGTGGTTCAGGACGACCATGTTCGACGTAACGGGGCTTCCCCTGAACGAGGAGGGAGAGCCGGTGTTCAAAATGTCCTACAACTCCCGGACGGAATGCAATGTCTGCTACGACGTTGCAGGCGCCGCGCGGGTGCGCATGGCCAGGCACCCCTACAGCAACCGCGACCAGGCCTGGGGACCCTGGTATGTTCTGGACAACGATTCGACGTATCATTTGAATGAATCTGCCGGCGGCTGCGACGTGGAGTGCCGCATCGACGAGGCAACACAAACCCGCCAGTATTTCCGGAACAAGCACGAGGTCTTCATCAAGAACGGCCAGGTGACGCTCTGCTGCCTCTTTGATCCGGCGCCTACGGGCGTGGAGCGCCACCGTCCCGGCGAGTACAGCGACTACGAACCCCTCGCCCAGGTGCTGGGAACCGCGCAATACCGGCTGCATCAGGCCGAGATTGCTGGGTTCGACGAGATGGTGGACCGGCTCTCCCTTGCCAAGGCGTCGGGTGAACTGTCGCGCATGCAGGGAACGGAATACTGGGAGCGGTACCTGCAGGGGCGGGAAGCTCAGGCGGGCATCGAAGCGAATCTCGCAGCAGCGCTCATTGCCGAAGGCAAGGGCAGGGAACGGGTCCTCGCGCAGTGGCAGCTGCCGGACGCGGCCTGATGCGCGGCATCTCAGCGGTTCCGGTACTAGATCCGGGCCGCATCTTATTTCCCGGGAGTGATGGATGATCGTCGATACCCTCGCAGCGGCAACGGACCAGCAATTGAAAAAACGGCAGATCGAGGTGCTTTCGCTCGCCGAGGGCTTCCTGCAGTCCAGCGTGCTCTTCGCGCTCCTTCGGCTCAGGATCTTCGAGCTCATCGACAGCGGCAGTCGGTCGCTCGAAGAGCTCGCAACGGAGGTGCAAGCGCGGCCCGAGACGCTCGCGCGTCTGCTCAACGCCGGAGTGGCGCTGAAGCTGCTTGTCTCCTCCGACGGCGTTGCCTACCGGTTGTCCCCCGCCTGTCTGGCAGTGCTGTCCCCCTCCTCCGGCGAGCAGTATCTGGGGGACTGGATCCGCAGCCTCGACTATTTTTGCGGGCCCCTGCAGCGGCTTGACGATGCGGTGCTGCATTCTGCGCCGACTGCCGATCCATCGGTTCACCTGGGCGGCGACCGGGAGAGCACGAGAAGTTTCGCGCTTTCCATGCACAATTACGCAACGCTCCGCGGCAGGGAGCTTGCCGATTTCCTCGATACGTCTGGCTGCGCGTCGATCCTGGACCTCGGGTGCGGCCCCGGGACCTATGCTTTTCATCTGGGCATGCGCAATTCCGGACTGGAGCTTTCGCTGGCCGATCACGCCGTGGTTCTCGAGACCGCGCGGGAAGTGCAGGAAAGATTCCCGTTGAAGAACAGGGTCCGCTACCTGCCCCTCGACGCCCTGCGGGACGAGATCCCCGGCACCTACGATCTGGTGCTGGTCTCCAACATGCTGCACGGCCTGGGTGAGGAAACAAGCCGGGCGCTGCTCAAGCGCCTCTATCGTTCCGTCAATCCCGGCGGGTCGCTCGTTGTCCAGGCCCAGTACCTGCGGGACGACCGGCTGGGCAACCGGTGGCCCGTTTTCCTGGACCTGATCCAGCTCTGCGTGACCGACAAGGGACGAAACCATGCTCCGAAAGAGACGCGGCAATGGCTCGAGGATGCCGGGTTCCGCAACGTCGAATATTGCGCCATGACGCTCATGAACACCAACAGTTATCTGCGGGGGTACAAGATCTGATGACCCCGGAAACGAGCGCCCTGCCGCGCGAAGCGCAGGAAACCGGCCGGCCAGCGGAATCTATTATCGGCGGCCTCATTGGGCTGGAACGGGCGCTGTATCCCCGGGAAGGCATTCCTCCCTTTGCTACCGATCGGGATCTCCATGTAGCGAACGGCAGATGTGCCATCTGGCTGCTCATCGATCTGCTGCGGCCTGCCCGGGTTTGGGTGCCGTCCTATCTCTGCCGCGAAGGGATCCTGGAGGCGATCGATCCGGCGGCGACGTCGCACCGCTTCTATGAAGTGAATGGTGATCTGTCCGTTCCGGAAGATCAATGGACCAACGAGATCCTGCCCGGCGATCTGGTCATTCTCATCGACTACTTCGGCTTTTCCCATGACCGGGCCATTGCCGCCCGGGCGAAGGAGCAGGGCGCCTGGATTTTGGAGGATGCCTGCCAGGCATTGTTATCGAGTCACGTGGGGGCGGGTGCAGATTTTGTGCTTTTCAATATCGTGAAGTGGATCGGCGTTCCCGACGGAGCGATCCTCCGGTTTCCCGAGAGCGTGACGGTGCCCGACGGTTCTCTCCGGATGCCTTCCCCGTCGTGGTGGTTCAAGGCGCTCCAGGCATCCGTGCTCCGCAGGGAATTCGATGACGGCGTACCGACGCGCCGGTGGTTCGAACTGTTCCGGCAGACCGAGGACACCATGCCGCGCGGGCCTTTTGCCATGAGCGAGCTTTCCCAAATGATCACCCGGAAGGGAGTCGACTACTCGGTTGTTGCCGAGCGGCGCAGGAACAATTATCAGAAGCTTCTGAACAGACTGGACGCTTTTGCCCTCTTTCCGAACCTGGATCCCGATGTTGTTCCCCTGGGCTTCCCGGTGCGCGTCGACCGGCGCGATGCGGTCCGCCAACGCCTCTTCGATCAGCTTATCTATCCCCCGGTGCACTGGCACCTCGACGGCGTCGTACCTCGTCACTTCGATGAGAGCCTCCGGCTGTCCCGCACGATCATGACCCTGCCGTGCGATCAACGGTATGGAGAGGAAGACATGGAGAGAATGGCGGAGATCTTTCTACAGAGCTCCGAGTCCCCTGCATGACGCTATGATCATTTCCGGCACGAAAACCGAATGGATGGGCTATGCGCATCCCGGATATGCGGAATCGCTGAGGGAATTCGGCGAGCCTCTTGCATTGCCCCGTTCCGGCGGGTGGATTCTCGTGCGGACGATCCCCGGCACGCCCTATAAGGACGCGATGGGATGCTATCCGCTTTTTGCCTGCCGGAACTGGGATGGGCTCCAGGAGGACCTGCTGGACCTGGATGAAGAAATCGTCTCAATCGTGCTGGTTGCTGAGCCGCTGACAGTTTCTGCGCCATCAGATCTGGAGCGTTGTTTCAACATTGTCGAGCCCTTCAAGACACACTACGTGGCCGACTTGCGGCGCCCCCTGGAAAGCTTCGTGGATGGGAAGTATCGTACCAAGGCGCGTCGGTCGCTGAAGTCGATGCAGGTCGAAGTGGCGCATGAGCCCGTCGCGTATCTCGATGACTGGATGCGGCTGTATGACCATTTGATCAGAAGACACGGTCTTACGGGTCTCTCCACGTTTTCCCGGGAGAGCTTTGCGCAGCAGATGCAGATCCCCGGGATGATCATGCTTCTCGGCAGAAGTGAAGGAAAGATCGTCGGGGCCACGCTGGTTTTGATTCACGATGACATGGCCTTTAGCCATTTGACGGCTTTCAGCGAGAGGGGATACGAGATCCGCGCGTCCTACGGGATTTACTGGCAGACACTTCTCTATCTTTCAGAGCAGGGTGTCCGGTTCTTCAACGCCGGGGGCTCGGCGGGGATCTGTGACGATCCTGATAACGGACTCGCCAAGTTCAAAAGAGGCTGGTCGAACACGCAGCGTACGGCCTATCTATGCGGGCAGATCCTCAACAAGAATCTGTACGAGCTTCTGTGCCGGAGGTTCCGGGGCGGGCAGTCTTCGTTTTTTCCGGCATACCGATCGGTTGAGGCGGCGTGCGGGAGCGCGATCTGTGTCGGAGCATCGGAATAACGGTTGTCGGAGATCACCGGCACCAGGGAGAACAGCCATGGTCCTGTTCGGGGTAAGCAACAGACTGAGCGACATTATCGAAATAGTGAATGCGCGGGGAAAGCGTGTGCGCAAGATCGTCCTCAACATGCCCGAGGAGAAGCGGCCGCGGACCAAGGATCTCGACACGCGGCTGCGCGAGCTCCGGGAGCGGCCGATGATCCTGTCCCTGAACGAATTCATTCCGCAGCAGGGCGATGAGTACTTTGTCGTTCCCGTGACACCGAAAAAATACGAGTTGATCTCCCTCCTCATAGAAAAATACGGCCTGCACTTCGCCCGGCTCGTGCATCCCACAGCCTTCATTTCCCCCTATACCTCCCTGGGACAGGGTGTCTTTGTCGGCGCCTGCAGTGTGGTCGGGCCGGGATGCGTGCTGGAGGATCATGTGTCCATTGGCCGCGGCGTGACGGTAGGCCATGATGTGATCCTTCATCCCTATGTCCGTGTGAATCCGGGGAGCAATATCGCGGGCCATGTGGAGGTTTTCGACGGCGCCCTGGTTGGGCTCGGCGCCAGTATCATCGAGGAGCTGGTTGTGGGGAGAAACGCCGTGGTTGCCGCGGGAGCGGTAGTGCTCAAAGATGTGCCGGAGCGGACGCTGGTTGCGGGCGTGCCGGCAGTGGCCAAGAAGGTATACGACAATTAGCGTCGCCGCGTTGCACTGAGGAGCGAACGGCAGCCATCACGCAGGACGGGGAGCGGGACAGGAGGAATCGATGTTGCAGGACCTGATCATCAACTTCGCGCCAACAGGCATGATCCCCACCAAGGAAATGACGCCCCATGTCCCGGTCAGCGTCGCGGAGATCGTCGAGGATGTTCACGCCGCCTGCGAGCAGGGCATTACCATGGTCCATCTCCACGCCCGGGATCCCCTGTCCGGCAGGCCCACGTACAAGGCCGAAGTATACTCCGCGATCATCGCAGGTATTCGCCGGTTCGCGCCCGAATTGATCGTCTGCGTGTCCTTAAGCGGTCGGGACTTTTCCGCTTTCGAGCAGCGGGCCGAGCCGCTCGATCTTGACGGTGGTTTGAAGCCCGACATGGGAAGCCTGACCCTGAGTTCCGTCAATTTCAACAAGCAGGCTTCGGTCAACGAGCCCGCCATGATCCAGGCGCTGGCTGCTCGCATGCAGGAGCGGGGGATCAGCCCCGAATTGGAGGCCTTCGATATCGGGATGATCAACTATGCGCACTATCTTGAGAAGAAGGCGTTGATCTCGCCGCCTCATTACTTCAACCTGTTGCTGGGGAACATTGCCTGCGCCCAGGCCGACCTGATGCACGCGGGCATCATGATACGGGACCTGCCCGCGGAGTCACTCTGGAGCCTTGCCGGCATCGGGGACAGCCAGTTGCCCATGAACAGCGTCGCCATTGCCATCGGCGCAGGCGTCCGTGTCGGGCTCGAGGACCATATCTTTCTTGATCAAGGCAGGACCAGGCTGGCCCGCAACATCGATCTTGTCCGACGGATCCACCGTCTGGCCGGCGACCACGACAGAGCGGTGATGAGCCCCCGGATGCTGCGGTCGTTCCTGAATCTGGAAGCGGGAAACGGTCTCTACGGAAGAAAAGGGCCGCATCCGGAAATACACCGTAGGCCGATGCGCGAACTGCCGGTCTCGCGTCAAATGCACTGATTTCGGACAGGGACAGCATGTGGGATAATCTGCAGCGAAAAACCGTCTCCGCACTTTTTTGGAGCTTTCTCCAGGCCTTTGCGCAGCGTGCCGTGCAGTTTGTCGTGGGCATCGTTCTGGCGCGGCTGCTGTTTCCGGAGCAATTCGGCCTGATCGGAATGCTCACGATCTTTATCGCCGTCATCCGTGCCTTCCTGGACAGCGGATTCGGCGCCGCCCTGATCCAGAAACGGGAGATCTCGCAGACCGACATCTGTTCGATCTTCTACTTCAATATCGCCGTAGGCGCCGCCGCTGCGTGCCTCCTCAGCCTCGCCGCGCCGTGGATCGCGGCGTTCTACCGGCAGCCGATCCTGACGCCGCTCACGCGGGCGCTTTCGCTCACCTTTATCATCGATTCCTTCGCCATGATCCAGAGCACCCTGCTGACGAAGGAGATCAATTTCAAGACCCAGACCAAGGTCAGCGTTATCGCCGGCATCCTGTCCGGGGCCACCGGCATCACGATGGCGGTACTCGGATTCGGGGTCTGGAGTCTGGTCGCGGTGCAGCTGTCCACGGCATTCTATTCCGCGGCCAGCCTCTGGTTCTTCAGCGCCTGGAGGCCGCAGCTGCTCTTCAGCTTCAGCGCGCTGCGAGGGATGTTCGCATACGGCTCCCGCCTGCTCTTCTCGGGCGTGCTGAACCAGATTTTCGAGAACATTCATCTTATCGTGATCGGCAGGCTCTTTTCCGCGACCGATCTCGGTTTTTTTGCGCGGGCGAAGAACCTGACCGACATCCCGTCGCAGACGCTGGCGGAAATGACCGGCCGGGTCACCTTCCCGGTTTTCTGCAGCGTCCAGGACGATCCCGCGCGGCTGAAGCGGGGCCTGAAGAAAGCCCTGCGTGTCCTGGCTTTCGTGACCTTTCCGGTCATGATCGGCCTGGCCGTCGTGGCACGGCCGCTGATTCAGGTGCTTTTGACGGATAAGTGGCTGCCTGCTGCGCCGTATCTGCAACTGCTCTGCCTGGCCGGCGCCTTGTATCCCGTCCATTTGATGAATCTGAGCGTGTTGCAGGCTACGGGCCGCTCCG
The DNA here is from genome assembly GCA_021814615.1 of Nitrospirota bacterium. Lineage (GTDB taxonomy): Bacteria > Nitrospirota > UBA9217 > UBA9217 > UBA9217 > JAKAHZ01. The sequence goes on from JAKAHZ010000041.1 coordinate 9,117, forward strand.
ACCTGTTTCTGCGGCTCGAGATCATCAAGAAAGCGCTGATCGCGCTCAATATCATGATCACCTGGCACTGGGGCATCACCGCCATGGTCTACGGGATGGTCGTCACCTCGGTGATCTCCTTCTATCTGAACAGCTATTACAACGGCGTCAGGATCGACTATCCCTTCGGCGAACAGGTGCTGGACCTCCTCCCGTATATCGGCGTCACGCTGACAATGGCGGCGGCGGTGTATGCAATCGGCCTCGTTCCCTTCCCCCGGCCGTTGTCCCGGCTGGCTGCGCAGATCGTCACCGGCGGCGGCGTCTATATTCTGCTCTGCCGCGTCCTGCGTCTGCAGGCCCTTGCCGAACTGTGGCAAGGCATGAACGAGAATATCCGTCCCCTGGGGCTCAAGTTCATCAAGCCGCAGGCGTTCAAATAACGGATCCGCAAGGCGCAGAGGTAACCGGGAAGGAGGTGATCTGCATCTGAAGTTTGCTAGGACGATGAAGCGGTACGGTATGTATAGTGCATGTACTCATTGCAGAATGGAGGGCGTTGATATGAGCAAGAGAAGGTATCCAATATTGATCGCGTTTGCGTTTCTGGGACTGCTTCTTGCCGGGACGGGGGGGGAAGCGAGGGCTTCAGATGCTGCATGCCTGCCCTGTATCGACCTGATCAAGACCGGTCCTGCCTCGGCGGCGCCCGGGGACACGATCACGTACGGATTTACGGTGAAGAACTGCGGCAATGTGCTGCTTGGAAGCGGCGCCTATGTGTATGACGAGCTCATATTCCAGGGCGGGCCCATTTGGTACGGCAACATCGTGCCCGGCGAGATCGTGACCTTCTACCGCGACTACACGATTCCGCAGAACTTCTGCGGATCACTGGTCAATAATGCAACAGCACTCGGGGTCCCCGATGAGACGGTCAGCGCCTGCTTCGGCGTGCCCAACGTGACCGACGCAGACAACCACACGGTCGTCGTAAGCTGTGATTCCGGCTCGCCGGGCACCGGAACCCCCGGATACTGGAAGAACCACCCCGAGGCGTGGCCGGTGAACTCGATCATCATCGGTGGCGTGACCTACAGCAAGAATGACGCCCTGGCAATCATGCTCAGCGCAAAGAAAGGCGACAAGACGCTTACCATGTTCAGTGCGCTTATTGCGGCGAAACTGAACGTCCTGATCGGGAACAATGCGAGCTGCATTGCCGATACGATCACTCAGGCGGACAGCTGGATGGCGTTCTATGGTCCGGCAGGGAGCGGCGTGACCGGCGACAGTTATGCGTGGCAGGCGGGCGAGCCGCTGTATCTTATGCTCGACAAATACAATAACGGCGGGCTGTGCGCGCCGCACCGGAACTAGAGAAGAACGGTTCGGAAAAGCTCGAGTCTTCGGCAAAGACGATTGCCCCGGCCCTGCTCCGCAGGGAACAGGGCCGGGGCCAGATACACATCTCAGCGATCAGCAGAAAGGCCAGTCCATGTCCGAGCCCCTTGTCAGCATCAAAATGATCACCTACAACCACGGTCCCTATATTGCCCAGGCAATCGAGGGGGTCCTGCAGCAGCGGACAACGTTTCCGATCGAGCTGGTGATCGGCGAGGACTGCTCAACCGACGGCACGCGTGAAATTGTGCGCGCCTATGAGAAGCAGCACCCGGGGATCATCCGCGTGATCACGTCGGACCGGAACGTGGGGGTGCAGAAGAACGGCTATCGCACCGTGAAGGCCTGCACAGGGAAGTATCTTGCCTTCTGCGAGGGCGACGATTATTGGCATCATCCCGACAAGCTGCAGAAACAAGTTGATTACCTGGAAAGCCATCCGGAATGCGGACTTGTCTATTCGAGTTACGATGTGCATCACGTGGGATCGCAGAAGCGCACCCGGGACCTCATCAATCAGCTGATCAGAAAGCACAACTGGCAGCGGCCGGACAACCCCTCGGTCGTGGATTTTCTGGGCGGGAGGCCGCGCCTCGGTTTCGGCATTCTTACCTGCACGGTCATGGTCCGGCGGCAGTTGTGCGAGGAGATCATCGATTCCGATCCGTACCTCTATCAGAACAACCGCTTCTTTCGCGGCGATACGCAGCTCTGGGCCGAGACGGCGCAGCGAGCCGCGGTGCATTACCTCCCCGAGTCGCTGGCCACCTATCGGCAGACGGACGAATCGGCGACGCACAGCAAGGACATCACCAAGCTGGTGCGGCTGCAGATCTCCGACGCCGAACTCGGGCTGTACCTGTGCGACAAATATCACCTGCCTGCTGCGACGAGGAGCGAGCTGGAGGCGAGAAGATACAACGGTCTTTTGCGGATGGCGTTCTATCAGCGCAACGCGGAGCTGGCCGACGAAGTCCGCGGAAAGAAAACCGCCTTGACGCGCAAAGAATGGTTCCTCTACTTCGGCGCAAGGAGCAACTTCCTTCATCGGACCGTTCTGTTCCTTGCCGCTTTGCGGAATATGGCGTGGACCATTCGCGATCGCTGGCAAAAAAGCCTGCGCTGCGAATCGTGCGGAGCGAGGGAGGGGGGCGCCGGCACGGCGGATATCAAGCTGCCGTCGCAAACCTGTAATCGCGGCGCGTCGGGAGTGCAGTTATGATCAACAAGAAAATCTGGATCGACCTGGACAATTCACCCCACGTCCCTTTTTTTCTTCCCATCGCGAAGGAACTGGAGAACAAGGGATATTCCGTCTTCATAACCACGCGGGACTGCTTTCAAGTTTGCAGCCTTGCCGATTATTTCCATCTGCAGCACACGACCATCGGTCGTCATTATGGAGCGAACAAGATCCTGAAGGTTCTCGGGACGCTGTGGAGGAGCATCCAGCTCATTCCGCGGGTGATGCGCGAGCGGCCCGGCCTGTCGATTTCCCACGGATCGCGGTCGCTCGTCGTCGCGTCCACCCTTCTGGGGATCCCGACGGTGCTCCTCTTCGATTACGAATTCGCGCGCCTGCTTCCCGTGATCAAGCCGGAAATGGGCATCGCCCCCGATGCGGTGACGGACCCGTCCCTCGATATGCATTTCAAGCAGGGGGTGCGGCATTATCAAGGGCTCAAGGAGGACGTGTACGTCGAAACGTTCCGGCCCGATCCGAACTTTCGCAAGGACCTGGGCCTCTCGGAGGACGACGTCGTGGTCGCCATCCGGCCGCCCGCCAACGAGGCTCATTATCACAACCCGGAAAGCGAAGCGCTTTTCCAAGCAGTTGTCGATCATCTGGGATCCTTTCCCGGCTTGCGCATGGTTATCCTGCCGAGGAACGAAAAAACGCAGCGGGAACTGGTACAGCGGACGTGGCCGGCCTGGTGCGCCGACGGCCGAATCATCCTCCCCAACCGGGCTCTGAACGGTCTCGACCTGATCTGGCATTCCGACCTGGTAGTGAGCGGCGGTGGCACCATGAACCGCGAAGCGGCAGCGCTGGACGTGCCGGTGTACAGCATCTTTCGCGGCAAGATCGGCGCGGTTGACCGGTATCTGGCCGAGCAGGGGCGCTTGACGCTGCTCACCTCACCCGAGGACGTGCGTGCCAAGATCCGTCCACAAAAGCGGGAGCGGCGGCGCGAAGCCTCCTTCGGCGGCAGAACCGCCCTGCGGGAGATTGTTGCAGCCATCGAAGAAGCGGCGGGAAGCCGCGCTGTTGCATAACATCCAGCTCCGGAACGGAGGAACAAACGATGAAAATCCATCTCGTCTGCGCAGCGCGACCCAACTTCATGAAGATCGCGCCGCTTTTTCACGCGCTCCGGAAAGAAGACTGGGCGGAGCCGGTGATCGTCCATACGGGGCAGCACTACGATCCCAACATGTCCGACGCATTTTTCGAGGACCTGGGCCTGCCGGTGCCGCACATTCACCTGGGCATCAAGAACGGCTCGCATGCAGAACAGACGGCAAAAGTCATGGTGGCCTACGAAAAGGTGCTGCTTTCCGATCGGCCGGACCTGGTCGTGGTCGTGGGCGACGTGAACTCGACCATGGCGGCTACAGTGACGGCGGCGAAACTCTGCGTGCCGGTGGCCCACCTGGAGGCGGGCCTCCGATCCTTCGACCGGAGCATGCCCGAAGAGGTGAACCGGCTTGTGACCGATGCGCTGGCAGACATGCTCTGGACGCCTTCCCGGGACGCGTCGGAGAACCTGCAGCAGGAAGGCGTGCCGTCCCACAAGGTGCGGCTCGTGGGGAACATCATGATCGATTCCCTGGAGCTGATGCGGGAAAAGATCGAGTCTCTCCGGGCATACGAGGATTTTGGTCTGTCCCCGGAGAACTACGGCGTGGTGACGCTTCACCGACCGTCGAATGTCGATGATCCCGCAGTGCTGGAAAAACTGTGCAGCATCCTCGGGGACATCGCCCGGGACCTGCCGCTCGTCTTCCCCGTCCATCCGCGGACGCGAAAGAACATGGAGCGGGAGGGGCTCTGGTCCGGCCTGGAGCAGGTGCGGAACCTTTCGCTTCCCGAGCCCATGAACTATGTGAGATTCCTGAGCCTGGTGATGAGCAGCCGCTTCGTGTTGACCGACTCCGGCGGCATCCAGGAGGAAACGAGCTATCTGGGGATTCCCTGCATCACGGTCAGGAAAAACACGGAGCGGCCGGTTACCGTCACCCGTGGCACGAACAAGCTCTGCAGCCTGAACGAAGTAGCGCAGAGAGTCAGCGAGGTGCTCCGAGGGCCGGTCCGCCATCACACCTTCATCGAATTTTGGGATGGAAACACGGCCGGACGGATCGTGCAGTTCCTGCGGGCTGCGGCTGCGAAGGCCCCGACGAAGCGACAGGAGCCTGAGGGCGCCTGTTCCAGGACAGTAGCATGACCACCACACTCGCAACCGGCGTTCTCCGGGAACGACCGGGGATTCCGGGGACGGCTGTCCGGCCGCACGAAACCGCAGAGATGCGTGGCGCGGCCTCCGCACTGCTCGCATATTGCCGGGAGCGCGACTGGTCCGGCGCCGATCCCTATGACGGCCTGAATAGCCGGCTGTTCAATCGTACGTTTCTGAGCCGAAGCAAAACCTGCAGGCTGGCGCTGATCCAGCTCCTGAAGCGGTTGCCCGTCGATCTGCGGCCGTTGCTCCTTGTTCCTGCGGGACAGAATCCGAAGGCGCTGGGACTATTCCTGTCAGCGCTGCTCAAACTTGAGCGGATGGGCCTTGCGCAGGACGGCGAAGCTCGAGGAATGGTAGACCGGATCGCGGCTCTGCGTTCACCGGGAACATCGTCGTGGTGCTGGGGGTATCATTTTCCCTGGCAGACGCGCACGGACCTGGTGCCGAAGCATGCGCCGAACCTGGTCTGTACGGTTTTCGTGGCTGACGCGCTCCTGGATGCGCATGAGCAGCTGGGGCTCACGCGCTGCGCCCAGATGGCCTCGAGCGCAGCTGCCTATATTCACGAGGAACTGTTCTGGACCGAGGGCAATGCAGCGGGCTTCTGCTATCCCTTCCCGCGCCGCACCCCGCCGATCCATAATGCCAATTTCCTGGCAGCAGCACTGCTCGCGCGTGTGGCGGCCCTGACCGGAAACCGGTCCCTTCGCGAGGCCGGCCTGGCCGCAGCACGGTACTCCCTGTCGTGGCAGCGTCGCGACGGCTCGTGGTTCTACGGGGAAGGGCCGAATCAGCACTGGGTGGACAATTTCCATACGGGGTTCAATCTCTGCGCACTTGCGGACATCGGGAGATATGCCGAGACCGCGGAGTTCGACGAGAGCCTCCGGCGGGGGTATGCCTTCTACCGGGAGCACTTCTTCCGGAATAACGGGGCGCCCCGCTATTTCCATGACCGCGACTTTCCTTTTGATGTTCATTCCGCGGCACAAAGCATCATTACCATGTCGAAACTTCAGGACCCGGATGAGGAGTGCGGACAGCGCGCTGAAGATGTCCTTCACTGGTCGCTTGACCATCTGCGGGATAAGAAAGGTTTTTTCTACTATCAGGAGCATCCTCTCTACCGGAACAGGATTTCCTACATGCGGTGGTCGCAGGCGTGGATGCTTTTGGCGCTGGCCACGCTCCTGGAGAAGCATGCGGATGTGCGGAAGGAGAATGATTCGGAGCGCGGTCCGCGCGGAAACGAAGGGGAGCCGATGCAGCCTCGGAACAAAGGGGAATATGTGCTCGTGACGCCGGCGCGGAATGAGGCCGCCATGATCGAAGGTACGATCCGCTCCGTGATCCGCCAGACGCAGCTTCCCAGGAAGTGGGTGATCGTGAGCGACGGATCCACGGACGGCACCGACGAGATCGTGGAACGGTATCTCTCCGATCATCCCTGGATTGAACTCGTCAAGCTGCCCGACCGGCGGGAACGCCATTTCGCCGGCAAGGTGGAAGCCTTCAACGCCGGCTATGCCCGCGTTCGGGACCTGTCTTTTGAGGTCATCGGCAGCCTCGATGCCGACATCACCTTCGACCGGGACTATTTCGCCTTCCTCATGGACCGCTTTGCTGACGATCCGCAGCTCGGGGTGGCGGGAACGCCTTTCCGCGAGGGAACGCGGCAATACGACTACCGATTCACGAGCATTGATCATGTTTCCGGCGCCTGCCAGCTCTTCCGGCGGGAGTGTTTCACGTCCATCGGCGGTTACCACCCGATCAAGGGCGGTGGCATCGACTGGGTGGCCGTGACCACGGCCAGAATGCAGGGGTGGACAACGCGGACCTTCACGGACAAGGTCTGCCTGCATCACCGCTCCATCGGGACCGGCACGGGGTCGGCGCTCCGGGCGCGGTTCCGGTTCGGCAGACAGGACTACTACCTGGGCGGCCACCCGCTCTGGGAGGTTTTCCGGAGCGCCTATCAGATGATGACATCAAAGCCCGTGGTCCTGGGAGGCCTGACGCTGCTGGCGGGTTACGTCTGGGCGGCGCTCTCCCGGGCCGAGCGGCCGATCAGCGCGGAGCTTGTCGCATTCCGGCGCAGGGAACAGATGGAGCGTTTGAAGCGTTTTCTTTTCGGCTCGCCGAAGAAGGCCGCCTAGGTTCTCGAAAGGACGACAGCATGCAAGCGAATTATGTGGAGATCAGCATCAAGGGCCGCCTGATCAAGGTTCCGGCGATCGAGTTCGCGGGAAACACCATCGCCCTGTCCGGATCGTGGCTGAAAACAGCGCAGGTGCGCGACGAGGACTGGCTGGAGTCCGAAGCGGTAACCGATCCGGAAGCCTGTCTCGAGCGGATCAGGCGCGCCGGACTGGCCGCCGACCTGTTCACCTTCGTGCAGCGCCTTCCGCGCACGGAACCGCACTACCGCTATCACCTGGAATGGGACAACGTCGCGGCCATCCCCACAGCGGACTATAAGGCATGGTGGGAGGGCCTTCCGCAAGTGGTCAGAAAGAACGTGCGCAGGGCGGAACGGCGCGGGATTTCGGTGCGAGAGGTGGAATTCAACGACGCCCTGGTGAAGGAGATCGTGGAGATCAACAACGAGACGCCGGTGCGCCAGGGCAGGCCGTTCTGGCACTACGGAAAGAGCCTTGCGGTGGTGAAGCGGGATTATGCCACGCTGCTCGACCGCAGCATCTTCCTCGGCGCGTACCATGAGGACAAGCTGGTGGGATTCATCAAGATGATATCCATGGGCGAGATCACGGGAATCCTCCAGATCCTGTGCATGAACCGGCACGCCGACAAGCGGCCGGCGAACGCGCTCCTGGCTAAGGCGGTGGAGATCTGCCATGCAAAGGGCGTCACGTACCTGACCTACGGCCAGTACATCTACGGGAAGAAGAGCGACAGCCCCCTGACCGAGTTCAAGCGCAGGAACGGGTTCCAGCAGTTCCTGCTTCCTCGCTACTACATCCCCCTGACCCTGAAGGGCAGGATGGCCATGCGGTTCGGTCTCCACCGCGGCTGGAAGCAGCTCTTGCCGAAAGCTGCCGTGGACCTCGCGGTCAGGCTGCGATCCGCATGGTATGCACGACGGTACCGGGAACAGGAAAGCAGGGACGCCGCAGACTAGATGAACCAGCAGGGTGAAGCCGATTTCCGAAATGCCGGTGTAGTTTAACTGCCAGAACGGCTGACTCGTACTCAGCAGGTGGAGTGTTCAAGTCCTCCCGCCGGCTCCATTATGAGGAAGACTCGGCTCCCGAGTGAAAAGACAGAAAAACCAGGATCGTCCGTTTTTGAACAGCAGAAGCACAGGGTAAGCGAAGGCCGGTGTAGTTTAACCGCCAGAACGGCTGACTCGTACTCAGCAGGTGGAGTGTTCAAGTCCTCCCGCCGGCTCCATTATCCTGATGCAGTGCAGAAAGCGGGCATTCCGGACGGTCAGAGAGGGTAAAGGAGCAGAAGGCATGCCGGGAATTGCGGGGTTCGTGGGAACGGGGTTCGGAGCGGAAAACAGCACGGCGCTGCAGCGGATGATCGGCAGCATGCTGCACGAACCGTTCTATGCATCGGGCTCGTACGGCAATGCGGCGCTGGGGCTCTGGGCCGGCGCGGTCTGCGATACCGGGGAGTTCGCCGACTGTGTGCCCGCATGGAACGAGACGAAAGACGTCTGCCTGATCTTCTCCGGGGAGGTCTATCCCGATCCGTCGGAGATCAGCGGGCTCACGATACGCGGCCACCTGTTCGATCCCGATACCGCCGGGTATCTTGTGCACCTCTATGAAGATCAGGGGCTCGCGTTCATCGGGAAACTGAACGGCAGGTTCAGCGGCGTCCTGGTGGATCTGCGCACGCGGACCGCCGTGCTGTTCAACGACCGGTACGGGCTCGGAAGAATCTACTATCATCAGAACGAGAAGGGGCTCTTTTTCGCTTCCGAGGCGAAGGCGATCCTCGCCGTGCTGCCGGAACTGAGAAGTGTGGATCCCGCCGGTCTGGCGGAGACCTTCTCCTGCGGCTGCGTGCTCCAGAACCGGACCCTTTTCGCCGGGGTATCGCTCCTGCCCCCGGGATCACGCTGGATTCTGGCGGGGAAGCGGGAAATCGTAAAGGAGCGGTACTTCGATCCGGGTACCTGGGAAACGCTGCCGCACCTGAGCGCGGCGGAGTACACCGCGCGGCTGCAGGAGACCTTCAGCCGCATTCTTCCCCGGTATTTCAAGGGCAGACGGCGGATCGCCATGTCGCTGACCGGCGGCCTCGACGGCCGGATGATCATGGCCTGGGCGGGACGGTTCGCGAACGGCCTGCCGTGCTATACCTTCGGCAGCAGCTACCGCGACTGCAACGATGTCAAGATCGCCCGGCGGGTCGCGTCGCTCTGCCGGCAGCCCCACGAAACGATCGTCGTGGACACGCAGTTCTTCTCCCGCTTCCCGGTTCTGGCGGAAAAGGCGGTATCCGTTTCCGACGGCACCATGGACGTGACGGGCGCGGTGGAGCTGTATGTGAACGAACGGGCGCGGCAGATCGCCCCGGTGCGATTGACGGGCAACTACGGCTCCGAGATCGTGCGGGGGAACGTGGCCTTTCGTCCGGGACGGCTCGACACAGCGGTGCTGGCGCCGGAATTCGCAGGGCTCCTGCCGGGCGCGCGGGACACTTATTACCGGGAGCGGCAGGACGGCCATCCCCTTTCGTTCATCGCCTTCAAGCAGGTCCCCTGGCACCATTATTCGCGCCTGTCCGTGGAGCTCTCGCAGCTTACGCCCCGGTCGCCCTATCTGGACAATGAGCTCGTCGAACTGATGTACCAGGCGCCGGCGGGGCTGGTTGTGAGCAAGGAGCCCTCGCTCCGCGTCATTGCCCGGGGAAATGCGGACCTCAGCGCCATCGCGACGGACCGCGGCGTGCGGTACCGGCCCGTGCCAGTGCTGTCGAAGCTGGGTTCGCTTTTCCAGGAGTTCACGTTCAAGGCTGAATATGCCTACGACTACGGCATGCCGCCGTGGCTCTCCGCGATCGATCACGCACTGGCGACGCTGCACCTGGAGCGGGCCTTCCTGGGCCGGCACAAGTTCTATCATTTCCGCGTGTGGTACCGGGACCGGCTGACGAAGTATGTGAAGGAGATCCTGCTCGATCCGCGCACACGTTCGCGGCCCTATGTAAACGGCAGAGCGCTCGAAACGATGGTGACAGCCCATACGGAAGGCCGCGGGAACTACACGAGCGAGATCCACCGCCTCCTGACAAGCGAACTCTTTCATCGGCAGCTGATCGATTCGCGCTAGGCCGGGCACGAACCAGGGAAAGGCAGGAGCATGATCATCGTGAATGCAGACGACTGGGGCCGTACACGCCGGGAAACGAACGCGGCCCTGGCCTGTTTCCGCGAACGACGGATCACCTCGGTGACGGCGATGGTCTTCATGGAGGATTCGGCGCGCGCAGCCGATCTGGCCCGGCAGGAGCGGATCGACGTGGGACTGCATCTGAACCTGAGCCAGCCGTTCACGCAGGAGAGGCTGCCCGGTCGGCTCAGGGAATATCATGAACGCATCTGCCGCTATCTGAACGGGAGCAAATACGCGATGGCGGTCTACAATCCCGTGCTGCGAAACAGCTTTCGCGCCGTCTACCGGGCCCAGGCCGATGAGTTCTTCCGCCTCTACGGCAGGCTGCCTTCGCATGTGGACGGTCATCACCACCATCACCTCTGCGCCAACATGCTCTGGGACGACATCTACGACGAGGGCCTGAAGGTCCGGCGCAATTTTTCCTTCCGGCCGGGCGAGAAGAGCATGGCGAACCGGATGTACCGGCGGCTGGCGGACCGCTGCCTCGGACGGCGCTGCAGGATGACCGATTATTTCTATGCGCTCTCGCAGCATTTACCCGCGGAGCGGCTGGGATGGCTCGCCGATCTTGCGAAGACCGCGACCGTGGAGCTCATGAGCCATCCGGCGAACGACAAGGAATACACCTGCCTCATGAGTGACGGATATCAGGCGCTCATGGCAGGAGTCGAAAAAGGCACGTACACGCAGCTCTGACCGGGTTGTGCGGTGAAGGGACATGACGGCGGCGGTAAAGCATATCAGCGTCTGCATCTGCACCTTCAGGAGGCCGGACCTCCTTGCGCGGCTGCTGGAGCGGCTGCGGGACCAGCGGAGCGACGGGGCATTCACGTACTCCCTCGTGGTCGTGGACAACGACCGGACGGAGTCGGCGCGGCCGGTCGTGGAAGGCTTCTCCGCGTCCTCGGTTGTGCCGGTCCGGTATTGCGTCGAGCCCGAGCAGAACATCGCGCTTGCCCGGAACAAGGCGCTCGAGAACGCGCGGGGCGATTTCATCGCCTGCATCGATGACGACGAAGTGCCGGAACGGGACTGGCTCTTCCAGCTCTTCACCACGGCGAACCGGTACCATGCCGACGGCGTCCTGGGGCCCGTGCGGCCCTATTTCGAGCATCGGCCCCCGGACTGGGTCATGAAGGGTGCCTTCTTCTCCCGGCCTGATCATGCAACGGGCCGGAAGCTCGGATGGACGGAAACGCGATCGGGGAACGTGCTGTTCAACGGGGAGATGGTGCGTGATCCCGCCAACCGCTTCCGGGCCGAATTCGGCACGGGAAGCGAGGACACGGACTTTTTCCGGAGGATGACCCAGCAGGGACGGGTCTTTGTCTGGTGCAATGAGGCGCCGGTGCACGAACTTGTGTCGCCGTCGCGGTGCACCCGGAGCTACCTCCTGAAAAGGGCAATCCTGATCGGCAATAATTCCTTCAAGCACCGGACCCATCGCCTGAAGAATCTGGCAACCTCGGCAGTCGCCGTGCCGCTCTACGCACTGGCCCTGCCGGTGCTTGCCCTGACGGGCGAACACCGGTTTCTCCGCTATCTCATGAAGCTGTCGTACCACGCAAGCCGCGTTCTTGCGTTCCTGGGCTGGAGCCCGGCGCAGGGAAAAGCATAACCGTCCGCTGACGGGACCGTCGTCCCGGGGGCATCGAGGTTCTTCGCAACCGTGCCGAGACAAATCGCCTTATACCTGTGCCTTGCCTTCATCCTCTGGCTCTATGCCAGGGACCGGACCAGCCGCCCCATGACATCGAATATGTTATGGATCGTGCTGGCCTGGATCATGATCATAGGATCCAAGCCTTTTTCCCTCTGGTTCGGCGGCGGCGTTGCGCCGGAGACGCAGGATGACTACCTCGAGGGAAGCCCCCTGGACCGGTACGTGTTTCTGGCCTTGATCGTGGTCGGCCTGGTGGCGCTGTTCCGCAGAAAGATGGCCTGGGGCAGGCTCGTCTCCTCAAACGGCTGGCTGGTCGCGTTCTTCCTCTATTACGGTATCAGCATTTTTTGGTCCGATTATCCCTTTGTCGCGTTCAAGCGATGGACCAAGGATCTCGGCAATATCGTGATGATCCTGGTCGTGCTGACGGAGAGCGACCCCATCCGTGCCTTCGAGGCAGTGCTCGCCCGGTTCGCGTATTTCGCCGTTCCGCTCTCGACGGTGTTCATCAAGTACTTTCCGGAGATCGGGCGCTATTATAACCGCTGGACCTGGGAGCCCTCCTTTTGCGGGATCACGACGAACAAGAACGAGCTCGGCGGCGTGCTGTTCGTGAGCGGATTGTACCTGCTCTGGGATCTTTTCGGCAGGCGAGACGCGGCACAGCCGCGAAGAGACCGCAAGGATCTTCTCGGCCGGTGGGCGCTCGTGGCCATGCTCTTCTGGCTTTTGGCCGTGGCTGACAGCTCCACCGCCGTTGTCTGCCTGATCGTCGGCACGGGCATCATTCTCTTTACGAACCGGCCCCAGGCCAGGAAACACCTTCAGCACCTGGGCGCCTACAGCCTGACCTTCGGCATCGTGGTCCTCCTGCTCTATTCCGCGCCGGGTCTCAGCGAGGCGTTCTTCAGCCTCGTGGGAAGAAACAGTACGCTGACGGGTCGCACCGATCTCTGGGCCGATCTGCTCAAGGAGCCCATCAATCCGCTCCTCGGGGCGGGATATAAGAGCTTCTGGCTCGGCGCCGGAGCGGAGCACATGTGGGCGAAGTATTCTTTCCACCCCGTGCAGGCCCACAACGGGTACCTGGAAACCTATCTGAACGGCGGACTGATCGGAGCATCCTTGCTTCTGGCCATGATCATTTCCGCGGGAGGAAAGCTGAAGCAGGAGATGCTGCAGGGATCCTCCTTCGGCACCCTGCGATTCGCCTTCCTGGTGGTGACGGTCTTTTACAACTGGACGGAGGCGATGTTCAACGCCATGAGCCTCGTCTGGATGGTGGTTTTGATCGCAGCATTGAACTACCGTCATAGGCCGCTGCCTTCTGTGCAGCACGCAGAAACGCGGCAGGTAAACCTGCAGCTGAAATCTCCGGCGATTTCCCGGCCAACGCCCCTTCCCCGGGAGCGAAAGGTCCTTGATCCGGCATACAGAAAATAGACAATATCCTGCATAGAGTAGGCGCTTTTTGCTATCCCGGCCAACAAGAAAAGGGAGATTTCTCTCATTTCGCAACCATTGTGATTGACGTCACTTTTCTCAGCGCTCTTCCGTGTTAAGGTCTCTCTGTAAGGGCAAGTCCAGTTTTGTTGCAGAAGGTCTTTGCTGAAACGGAGGGTTGCATCATGAGAACAGAGAACAGAAGTTCACGGAATCTCGTCAGATCTCGCATCATGTTGTTGGTTTTCCTGGCGCTGGCTGCGGTGATCGGATTTGCACAGGCGGCGGAAGCGGTCTATGACCTGCCTGCGAACCGGAAGCCCCTCTGGCAGGGGACGGTGGGCATTCCGGGGGGCGTCCCGGCGCGGACGGCCTGCACCACGCTGTCGCCGAGCGGCGGGGACGACCAGCCGGCGATCCAGGCGGCGATCAACAGCTGTGCGGGCAAGGCGGTGGTCCTGAACGCGGGCATCTTCAGCCTGAGTTCCAGCCTCTCCCTGAAGAGCAATGTCACCCTGCGGGGCGCGGGCCCGTCCCAGACCATCCTGAGCTTCTCCAACGGGAGCGGTTCGGGCTACATCAATTTCCTGGGATCAGGCGCCTACGATCCGCCGAATTATACCGCCACCTGGACGTCGGGGTATACCAAGGGAACGACGGTGGTCACCTTGAGCAGCGTAAACGGCCTTGCCGTGGGCAGCGTCCTCTTCCTGGACCAGACCGACGACAACGCGACGGACGTGTGGGCGGTGGGCAATGAAGGAAGCGCGCAGTTCACCCGGAGCGGCAACACGCGGCACAAGGTGCAGGCCGTGAGCGTCACGGCGATCAGCGGCACGAGCGTGACCATCACCCCCCCGCTCTACGGGGATTTTGCGGCGGCCCAGTCGCCGGGAGCGTTCTGGTATCCGACGATGATCACCATGGCGGGTGTGGAGAGCCTGAAGATCGACCCGTCGGCCGATGCGACGCCGGCGGAAGACAACGTTTTCATCCAGTACGCCAACGCCGTATGGGTGAAGAACGTGGAATCCTATTATGCCAAGCGGGCGCATGTGCGCGCCCTCTGGGCCAAGAGCCTCGAGATCCGGGATTCTTACTTCCACCATTCCCGGGCCTACGCCCAGGAGTCCTACGGCATGGAGCCGTGGTTCACCTCGGCGTCTTTGATCGAGAACAACGTGTTCGACACCATGACGATGCCGCTGCTTCTGGCGGTGGGCACGAGCGGGAACGTGCTGGCGTACAACTACTCAAACTCGATCCGCTACGATCCCACGGCGGGCTGGCTGGTGGGCGGCACGGAGCACGACGCCTATGCGTGGATGAACCTCTTCGAAGGCAACATTCTGCAGAACATCTATCTCGACAACGCCTGGGGTTCGAACGGGTACACCACCATCTTCCGGAACAGCATCAGCGGGTGGCAGTCGGGGATGACGTCCAACACCTACCCGATCGTGTTCCAGGCCCATTCGCGGAACAACAGCATCGTGGGCAACGTGCTGGGCACGGCGGGCTACCACAACCTCTACGAGATCCAGAACACCACGTCCTCCAGCCAGAAGGCCATCTACGAATTCGGCTACTGGTCCTCCAGCGGCTCCTCGCTCACGAACTATGATACCGGCGTCTATGCATCCGTGCTGCGCCACATGAATTACGACGTGGTTAGCGGCAGCGTGAAGCATTGCGACACCGACGGCGGGCCGGGGTGTCAGGGCGGGACAAATGACGTTGCCCTGCCGGTATCGCTCTATCTTGCAGGCAAACCGGCGTGGTGGGGCGGGGAAGCATGGCCTCCCATCGGGCCCGATGTGGCCGGGTATGCCGGCAACAACCCGGCAAAATCGCGGTACGAAGGCACCTATCAGCAGGTAACGAATTTTACGGTCACGCCGAGCGCAGGAGCGAATGGGGCGATCAGCCCTGCGACTGCACAGCTCGTGGCGACGGGAAGCGTGATGAATTTCACCGTAACGCCGGGCAGCGGCTACACCGCCTCGGTCGGCGGGACCTGCGGCGGCACGTTGACGGGAACGACGTACACCACCAATGCGGTTACGGCGAACTGTACGGTCACGGCAAGTTTCGCAGCTGCCCCCGTACCCGCTCCGCTTCCGCCGGCGACCCATATCGTGACGCCCTCTGCCGGTCCGAACGGAAGCATCAGCCCGGCAACAGCCGCATCGGTGAACGACGGCGCGACAACGCAGTTCACCGTTACGCCGCTGTCGGGGTATTCGGCAACCGTGGGCGGGACCTGCGGCGGTACGCTGTCAGGCACGACCTATACGACGAACGCGATCACTGCGGATTGCACGGTCGTGGCGACCTTCAGCGCGCTGCCGGGAGCCGCGCCGACGAAACCGTCTCCTCCGACAAACCTGATTGTTCAATAAGCGGTTGTTCGCGGCCGGCCCGCAGCCGGGCCGG
>JAKAHZ010000178.1 GCA_021814615.1 Nitrospirota bacterium
GGATTCGGTGCGCTGTCCCGCATGGAAGATATAATGGACCAGATCATTAAAGGAAATTATTCTTTGCGCGTTCATCTGCGTAAAAAAGATATACTCCGGCCATTTTCACAGAAACTGAACAAGGTGCTGGATATTCTTGAACAGAATCCTTTCGAACCTCACCCGCCCTATGAGAAACTTGTCGGCGATCTGGCAGGCGCCTATTCCCGCAGGATCAATATCCAGCATCGGGTCGTGTATCAGGTTCTTAAAAAGGAACGCATCGTGAAAGTCCTGAGGTTATGGACTCATTATGAATAGCGCAATCTCGGCGACGGTCCCGCCGCTTTGTTTCATCGGCAGCGAAGAACGTATGTGCCGTCAAATCCTGTTTTTACGCGCCAATCTGCCTTTTTTCCCTCACCTGCTGTTCCATTAATCTTCCTTATAACCATATAGAAAACCGCCTATTTTCTTGACAATACGGGCTGTTTTTGTATAATTACACTCTGCTTTTTTCACTTTTTTGTTAGCGGGCTCCGGGGGATTTCCTTGACATTCCAGGAAGTTATATTGAAACTGCAGGAGTATTGGGCCTCGAAGGGCTGTGTCATTCACCAGCCCTACGACCTCGAGGTAGGCGCGGGAACGTTCCATCCCGCCACATTCCTGCGCGTGCTCGGCCCCGAGCCGTGGAGCACCGCCTATGTCCAGCCTTCCCGCCGCCCCACCGACGGACGGTACGGCGAGAACCCCAACCGCATGCAGCACTACTACCAGTTCCAGGTCATCCTGAAGCCCCATCCGCTGAACGTCCAGGAGCTGTACCTCGAAAGCCTTCAGAAGCTCGGCATCAATCCGCTGAAGCACGACATCCGCTTCGTGGAAGACGACTGGGAATCGCCGACCCTGGGCGCCTGGGGCCTTGGCTGGGAGGTCTGGCTGAACGGCATGGAGGTGACGCAGTTCACCTACTTCCAGCAGGTGGGCGGCATCGACCTGAAGCCCATCACCGCCGAGCTCACCTACGGCCTCGAACGGCTGGCCATGTACCTGCAGGGCGTGAACAATGTCTTCGACCTCGCCTGGACCAGGGACGTGAAGTACGGTGACGTGCATCACGAGACGGAAGTGCAGTTCTCGAAGTACAATTTCGAGCTCTCGGACCGCGACATGCTCTTCCGCCAGTTCGAGGCCTTCGAGAAGGAATGCGAGAAGCTGATCAAGGCGGGCGTGGTCTATCCCGCCTATGACTACTGTCTCAAGTGCTCCCACACCTTCAACCTCCTGGATGCCGCCGGCGCGATCAGTGTGACCGAGCGCACGGGATACATCGCCCGGGTCAGGAAGCTTGCCCGGCTCTGCGCGCATGCGTACTACGCCGATCGGGAGGCGAAGGGATTTCCGATGCTGAAGAAACAGTAGTCAGAAGACAGGAGCCAGCAGTCAGGAGAACGGCAAGGCAAGGCGGCCTCTCGCAGAGGCGCAGAGGCGCAGAGAAATACAGAGTCAAAACCGAATCAAAGGCCTGTCTCGCGCTAAGATGCCAAGACGCAAAGAAAGGCAAAACGAAGCAAAGGCAGTCTCTCGCGGAGACGCAGAGGCGCAGAGAAAGGCAAGATGAAGCAAAGGTAGGTTTGCGAGAATATAAGATTCTTGATTTGTTGTCGATCTAAGATTTCGCAGTTGTCTTCATTTTTATAAGTAGAGTTTTCTCTGCGTTCTCTGCGGCTCTGCGAGAGAAAGCGTTTTTGAAGTTGCTTTGATCCCTCCTAACGCCTTACGGATTTTGAAGAGGTTATCTTGGCTAAGGAATTCTTTCTAGAGATCGGCACCGAGGAGATCCCGTCGCGGTTCATCCCGCCGGCGCTCGAGAACCTGAAGCAGCTCTTCGCGGGCCTGCTGGCAGGGGGCCGCGTCGCCTCCACAGGCGAGATCAAGGCCTACGGCACGCCGCGCCGGCTGATCCTGGTGGCCACGGCCCTGGACGAGCGGCAGGCCGATCTTTCCAAGGAGGTCGTGGGACCGCCGAAGAAGATCGCCTTCGGCCCCGACGGCGCTCCTGCCAAGGCTGCACAGGTCTTTGCCGAGAAGAACAAGGTTCCCGTGGAGTCCCTTGCCGTCAAGACCACGGACAAGGGCGAGTATGTTGTCGCGAAAGTGGAGGAGAAGGGCGGCGACACTTCGGCGTGGCTGGCCCAGGCGCTTCCGGGCTTCATCCTTTCGATTCCCTTCCCCAAGTCCATGCGCTGGATGGACAAGGACATCCGCTTTGCCCGGCCGATCCACTGGATCGCGGCGGTCTTCGGCGGCGAGACGGTCTCCTTCGATCTGAACGGCATCAAGAGCGGCAATCTCTCGCGGGGCCACCGGTTCATGAGCCCCGGCGCCTTCCTGGTCAAGGACTTCAAGTCCTTCCAGCTCCAGTGCGAACCCAACTACATCGTCATCGATCCGGAAGTGCGGCGCAGCCGCATCGTGAAGCAGGTGGCGGAACTGGCCCTTTCGGTGAACGGCAAGGTGCTCGAGGACAGCGGCCTCGTGGACGAGGTGATCAACCTTGTGGAATATCCCGTGCCCGTGCTCGGCTCCTTCAACAAGGAGTTCCTGCGCGTGCCCAAGGAAGTGCTGATCACGGCCATGCGCGAGCACCAGCGGTACTTCAGCGTCGTGGACAACCGGGGCGAGCTTCTGCCCTATTTCATCACCATCAGCAACACCAAGGCCGAGGACATGGAGGTCGTGCGCGCGGGGAACGAGCGCGTGCTCGCGGCGCGCATGTCCGATGCCGCCTACTTCTACGACCACGACATCACGGTGAAGCTCGCCGACCGCGTCGAGGGCCTGAAGAAGGTCACCTTCCAGGAGAAGCTCGGCTCGGTCCATGACAAGGTGGAGCGCGTGCGGAAGCTCGCCGTGTCCCTCGCCGGGATCCTGGGCGCCGACGCGAAGGCTGCGGAGCGGGCCGCCTATCTCTGCAAGGCCGACCTGATCACGGGCGTGGTGGGCGAGTTCCCCAAGCTCCAGGGCGTCATGGGCGGCAGGTACGCCGCGCTCTCGGGCGAGGACCCGCGCGCGGCCCAGGCCATCGAGGAGCACTACCTGCCCCGCTTCGCCGGCGATGTGCTGCCCAAGAGCCCCGAAGGCATGGCCGTGGGCATCGCCGACCGCATCGACACCATCACCGGCTGCTTCTCCGTGGGGCTCGTTCCTTCGGGTTCCGAGGACCCCTACGGGCTCAGGCGCCAGTCCATCGCCATCCTGACCATGCTCTTCGATCGCGGCGTGCACCTCTCGCTCGCATCGCTCGTGGCGGAGGCCTGCCGAGGATTCAACCTCGCCGCCGATGCTTCAAAGAAAGTGAACGCAGACGTGCTGGACTTCCTGCGCCAGCGGCAGGCCGGCATGCTCACCACCGAGGGGCTCCGGTCCGACGTGGTGGACGCGGCGCTCTCGGTCTCCTTCGACGATCCGCTCGTTGCCAAGGAAAAAGTGAAGGCCCTGGACGGCTGGCGCACTTCCGAGGACTATCAGCCGCTGGTCACGGCGCTCAAACGCGCCGGGAACATCGTGCCGAAGAATTTCGCCGGCGCCGTCGCCGAGAGCATTCTGCGCGAGAACGCGGAGAAGGAGCTCTTCGCCGCCTTCAGCCGCATCCAGGGCCAGGTGAAGGACAAGACAGGGTCGCTCGACTTCCGGGGCGCCCTGGCGGACATCGCCTCGCTCCGGAAGCCGGTTGACGCGTTTTTTGATACACTGATGGTAATGGACAAGGACGAGGCGGTGAAGAACAACCGCCTGGCGCTCCTGGCCGGCATCACGGGCCTCTTCTCGGCCATCGCCGATTTCTCGAGATTAGAGTTAAGCGGAGAAAAATCGAAAGGCTGATTTGCCGCGAAGGCGCGAAGACACGAAGAAGAAAGATGCTCACTTCGTGTCTTGGTGTCTTTGTGGCGAGTTTCTGAGTTTGAAACCTTTGTACAGGGAGGATGTTCACATGGCGAACGGGAAAAAGTACGTCTACTTTTTCGGCAACGGCAAGGCCGACGGGAACGGGAACATGAAGGACCTGCTGGGCGGCAAGGGCGCGGGCCTGGCGGAGATGACCAACGCCGGTGTGCCGGTGCCCCCGGGCTTCACCATCACCACCGAGGTCTGCAACCTCTTCTATGAGCTCGGCAGGAAGGTGCCCCAGGGCCTGGACGGCGATATGCGGGAGTACATGCAGAAAATGGAGGCCGCGCTCGGCGGGAAGTTCAAGTTCGGCGATGTGGAGCGTCCGCTTCTCGTGTCGGTCCGGTCGGGCTCCAAGTTCTCCATGCCCGGCATGATGGACACGGTGCTGAACCTGGGCCTGAACGACAAGACGATCAACGGGCTGATCCGCATGTCCGGCAACGAGCGCTTCGCCTGGGACGCCTACCGCCGGTTCTTCCAGATGTTCGGCAACGTGGTCATGGGCATCGAGAAGGACGCCTTCGAGCACATCATCCATGACGTGAAGAAGAAGAAGAAAGTGAAGCTCGACATCGAATTGACCGCCGAGGACCTGAAGGGCCTCGTGGCCAAGTTCAAAGGAGTCGTCAAGAAACACACGAAGCGCGATTTTCCGCAGGACGTGTGGGAGCAGCTCATCATGGCGCGCGACGCCGTCTTCGGTTCCTGGAACAATCCCCGCGCCATCACCTACCGGAAGCTGAACGACATTCCGGGCAACCTCGGCACGGCCGTGAACGTGCAGGCCATGGTCTTCGGCAATATGGGCGAGACCTCGGCCACGGGCGTGGGCTTCACCCGCGACCCTTCGACGGGCGCCAAGGTCTTCTACGGCGAGTATCTCACGAACGCCCAGGGCGAGGACGTGGTGGCCGGCATCCGGACGCCGCACCCCATCGCTGATCTGGAAAAAGAGATGCCGCAGGTCTACAAGCAGCTGCGCGACATCACGACCAAGCTGGAGAAGCACTACCGCGACATGCAGGACTTCGAGTTCACGGTCCAGGAAGGCACGCTCTTCATGCTCCAGACCCGGACCGGCAAGCGCACGGCGCACGCGGCGGTCAAGATCGCCGTGGACATGGTCTCCGAAGGCCTGATCAGCAAGGAAGAAGCGGTGCTGCGCGTTGAGCCGGCCTCGCTCGACCAGCTGCTCCATCCCATCATCGACCCCAAGGCCAAGCTCGAGCTGATCGCCAAGGGCCTGCCGGCCTCTCCCGGCGCGGCAAGCGGCATGGCGGTCTTCACCGCCGACGAGGCGGTAAAGTGGGCGAAGAAGCACCCCGTCATCCTCGTCCGTCCCGAGACCACGCCCGACGACATCCACGGCATGGACGCGGCCAAGGGCATCCTGACGGCGCGCGGCGGCATGACCTCCCACGCGGCCGTG
>JAKAHZ010000179.1 GCA_021814615.1 Nitrospirota bacterium
GGGGCATTTTCTCTTTGCCTGATGCACAGTTAGAGCACATTAAGAAAGCAACGTTGGGACACTACTGAGAACCTATCTCAAAATCAAATCCTGATGCTTTGTTTGTTTGATGGTCATTCCCGTGAAAACGGGAATCCAGGGGTTTTCTGATATTTCCTGGATGCCCGCTTCCGCGGGCATGACGAACTATTACTGCAAATTCAATTATGAGATAGGTTCTCGCCCCTGTGCCATCGGTAATCTCTATACCAGAAGCGTCGTTGCATGACCCTCTTATTGGCAGTCATCAGATTCGTATCCGGTCATCCTGTCGAAGATTTCGCTGTTGCTCTTCCCTTGGCTAAAGCGGTAACATGTTGCATGTTCTCGCAACGATTATTCCAGCGCGTCTGCGTTCTTCTGCTCCTGACCCTTACTGTCGGCAGCAGGGCCTTTGCGGCCGAAGCTCCGAAAGCAGCGCCGGATTTCACGGCGCCCGATCTCTCGGGAAAGACCCAAACGCTCTCCGCCTACCGCGGCAGGATCGTGGTCCTGAACTTCTGGGCCACCTGGTGCCCCGAATGCATTCATGAGCTCCCGTCCCTGAACGCCTTTGCCGAGGCGAACAAGGACGTGGTGGTCCTCGCTATCGCCTCGGAACGGAATCCCGAGACGGTCAGGAACTTTCTTGCGTCTTCCCCCGCAAAATATCCGGTCATCGTCGACAGCTCCGGCGACATCTTCGTCAAGAAGTACCTCGTTCGGGCTCTGCCCAGCACGGTCATCGTCGACCAGAACGGGAACATTGCCGACAGGGTCTTCGGCGCCGAGAATTTCCTCTCGAAAGGGTTCCAGGAGCGGATCAAACGGCTGCAAGGAACGAAGTAGATTTCACAGCATCGTCGTGTCAGGTTCACGGAGGTATCCTAATGAAAAATGTCTTTATTGTTCTGCTGTCGGGAATCCTTCTCGCGCTCGCCGGCTGCGGCTCCACCACCTTTCTCGTGGGCAAGGACGGCTACTACACCTTCTTCGGCAGAAAGAACACGGACCTCGGCAAGGCGCTTTGTACAACCGGCGAACTGCGGACCATTCTGGACGACGCGCAGATCCCCGGCATCGCCAAGGACGGGTTCTTCCGGTACAGCTGCACGCCGGAATATTCACGCGACATGGTCTTGTCCATTTATACGTTCATGACGCCCGACGAAAAGAAAGAATTGATGCGGGCCTTTGCCCGGCGCGGTTATGAAGTGAACCTGGTGCACTGCTGAGGGTAGAACATGCTCCCCGGTCGGGGGATAGAAAAAACGGAAGGGCGGGATTTGATCCCGCCCTTTTTTATTTCAATCATTCCAGGCAACTCCTCAACGATAACCGAAAGAGGTAGCATTGTACTTGGTACTTATCCTTGCTATATTGAACTTTGAACTAATCCTGTCACCGTTCGAATATCTCACCGAGCTTAGGCACCTGCACGGTGAAACCGTACTGTTTCCGCACCAGCTCGGCGAAGGTAAGCGCCGCCTTCTCTTCTCCGTGTGTCACGAACACCTCGGGGTGGTCCTGTAGCGCCGACAGCCAGGCAAGAAGCTCCTTCTGGTCCGCATGCGCCGAGAATCCGCCGATGGTCCAGATGCGCGCCTTGACCGCGATCTCCTCGCCCCAGATCACGACCTCTTTCGCGCCGTCCACGATCTTCCGCCCCAGCGTGCCCTGCGCCTGGAACCCGACGATGACCACGCTGCATTCCGGCCTCCAGAGATTGTGCTTCAGATGATGCCGGATCCTGCCCGCCTCGCACATGCCGCTGCCCGCCACGATCACCGCTTTGGATTTGATCTTGTTGATCGCCATGGACTCCTCGGCGGAATGGGTGAACTTGATGGTGATCGCGTCGCCGATCGTGCCGCCCCGGATCAAACGTTTCGCCTCGTCGTCGTAGAGCTCCGGATGGCCGAGATAGGCCTTCGTCGCCTTCTCGGCGAGGGGGCTGTCGATATAGACCGTGAGCTTCGGCAGCTTTCCTTCCCGCACCAGCCGGTTTAGAAGATAGAGGATGTCCTGCGTCCGGCCGATGGCGAAGGCGGGGATGACCACGTTGCCGCCGGCGTCGAAGGTCGTTCGCACCGCCTCGGCAAGTTCGGCCGACGTGTCCTCGGCCCCCTTGTGCAGGCGGTCGCCGTACGTCGATTCCATGACGATCATGTCGGCGCGCGTCTCGGGCGTGGGGTCGTTGATGATCGGATTGCCCTTCTTGCCGATATCGCCGGAGAAGACGAGTTTTCGTTCCTTTCCGATCGCGGGCAGCCAAAGCTCCAGGGAGCCGGACCCAAGAATATGCCCCGCATCGGCGAACCGGCAGCGGATGCCGTTACCCGCATCCTTCACCTGGCCGTAGGCGACCCGGTCGATCAGGGGCAGGGCCTTCTCCACATCCTCCGTCGTGTAAAGCGGTTCGCCGTTTTCCCGTCCCGCCCGTTTCGCCTTACGGCTCGCCCGTTCGGCGTCGTCCATCTGGATGCGAGCTGAATCGTGGAGCATGGGGTTGAGCAGGTCGGCTGTTGCCGGGGTCGTCACGATCCTGCCGGTGAAACCCTCCTTCACCAGCCGGGGGATCAGCCCCGAATGATCGAGGTGGGCGTGGGTGAGGAAGAGCGCGTTGATCTTCTTCGGATCGAAGAGAAAGGGGTCGCGGTTCCGGTCATGGGAGTTCCCTCCCTGGACCAGGCCGCAATCCACGAGGAACTGGCAGTCTTCCGTGGTCAACAGGTAGCAGGACCCGGTAACGGTCCGCGCTGCTCCGCAAAAACGAATCTGCATGTGGTTCTCCGGTGTCGCGGTCGCGCTCCTGCCTCAGGCGTTGCAGGCCAGGGATCACGAGCGCGAAAGAATGTCTTTTGTAAGCTGCTGATTGATATAGGATCGGAGATGCTCGCGATCCTCTTCAGCGATCTGGGCGAACCTGAGCCCCATGCCCGCCTCGCCGAAGGGCCCTTCTCCCCTTTGATGACAGTAGAGGACCACTGCATCGGCATCGATGGTCCGCCCGTTCACCGCGATCCGTACCGTGACGGACGAATTCGCCGGATGAGGCCGGAGCGTGCAGACATACATGCCGTGTTCGGAAATCACCGAGGCGCATTCGCCTTCCACGCAGTCGAGCGGCACGTTGTTCACCTGCACGGGCAAACGGGTCTGGATGCGGAGGCTCCCGCGCGGCGTGGGTTCGATGGCCGCCTGCACGGCACGGTATAGTTCCTCGGCGCCCACGGGTGCAACGAGCCTGCAGGCAAAACCCGCTTCGAGATGGCGTGCCTCCGCGGCATCGTTGTCCGATCCCGCCAGCACGATCGCGGGCACCCCTTGCAGGCGCGGATCCCGCCGGATGTTCGCCAAGAGATCGAGGGCAGGCATGTGCGGGAGGTCCTGTTCCACAAGCAGCAGGTCAGGCAGGCTCGTTTCGACCCGCTGCAGGGCCTCCACCGCGCTCCGTGCCTCGCTGACGCGATACTCGAACCGTTTGAGAAGCGCGGACGTGTAATGAAGATTGTAATCGTCGCTGTCGACGACCATCACCAGTTTTCCGTCACCCTTGCCCGACCGTTTCGAAGTTTCCGTTCTCTTTCCAGACATGGCCTGCATTCCGTTATGCGAACTGAAGAGGGAGTTGTGTTTAGCGCGTACCGATCATCTTACCGGCGTGATCGCCGCCGTGTTCCTTGAGGAAATGACGCGGAATAACCCCCGGGGACAGCCCGGTCGGTACGACGCTACTTTTTTCTGCGTTTGCGCGGCTGGCTGGGATAGTCGTCATCGTCGTCGGAAGCGTGCTGATAGCGGTATTCGTCCTCATCCTCGGAGGTCGACCGCGAGCCCCAGGACGTGCATTCGGCTGCATAGGCCTTGCGCGCGGCAGGGGTGTTCAGCTTGCTCAACTCGTCGCAGTTGAACCGGCTAAGCGAACGCACGTTCTCCTCCCGCTTCTTCGACACGTTCTTGTCGCCCAGCGACGAAACGCCGTATTCCGATGCCTGCGTTCCCGGAGGCACCTCCTGAACCGAGAGAACGTCCTTCTTCAGCACGCAGTACTCGCCGATGGACTTCTGCGTGCAGTACTGGTTTCCTTTCTCGGAATAGCTTTCCCATACGCTTGCGGTGCCGTCCTTGAACTTGAGCAGCACATCGGCCTGCGCCGGCGATACGGCGAACATGACCACAGCCGGGAGAATCATTCTGAGCAAGGCATGCATGGATCCCTCCGCGCTGAAACGATTCCAATCATAGTGATATTGAATCTCCGCGTCAAGCACTATCGACGATCGAGCCGGAAATCCCTGACGCTCATGGACCGCAGGTCCCGGAAGAGGTAAGATGGGACGTGCACAGCATTCCCGGAAACGAGGAGCGCCCCCTGCCGTCGCGAGGGAGATTGCTGGCGAGCCTTCTGGCCGCCCCGGTCAGCGCGCCCCTGGCGATGCTCCTGATCCTTTTCGTTTCGCCGGCCCCCTTGCGCAAGCTGATCCTCGACGGGGCGTCGCGTCATACCGGCGCGCCCGCCGGTCCGGGAGCCATCTTCCTTTCCGGTGCAGCCGCATCCTACGCCTTTGCCGTGGTGATCGGCGTGCCTTTCTATCTGCTCTTCAGAAAGATCGATATGATAACCTTCTGGACCCTTGCCCTGGGCGGCGCATCGATCGCGGTTGCGCCCTTCTTCCTCATGGACTTCCTTGCGGGAAACAATGCGCTCCTCGCGAATGCGGCCCTCTATCCGGTCCTGGCTGTCTGCGGTTTCTGCGTCGGCGCTGTCTTCCGTCTCATGTCTCTCGGGAGCCGGAGGCGGTGACCTTCCGGCGTTTCCCGCCCGGCATTGCCGCCAAAAAAAGGCCGCCCCTTTGGGCGGCCTTTGTCGTTTCTCCCGTGCCGGCTTGCGGTTATGCCTTTCCTGCGGACCCCAGCACGTTGTTGTTCTTGTGGACGATCATCTTGATCAGCTCGTCGCGGGCGGGGCCAAGGTACTTGCGGGGATCGAATTCCGCGGGCTTTTCGGCCATGGTCTTCCGGATCATGGCGGTCATGGCCAGGCGGCCGTCGGAGTCGATGTTGATCTTGCAGACCGCGCTGCTCGCGGCCTTGCGGAGCTGGTCCTCCGGGATGCCCACGGCGTCCTTGAGCTTGCCGCCGTTGGAGTTAATGATCTGGACATACTCGGGGACCACCGACGACGCGCCGTGCAAAACGATGGGGAACCCGGGAATGCGCTTTTCGATCTCCTGCAGGATATCGAAGCGG
>JAKAHZ010000180.1 GCA_021814615.1 Nitrospirota bacterium
AGTCACGGCGTCGGTCCGCGAGGTCGAGGCGAATGCCCGCGAATCGGCGGCGCTCGCCGAGGCGGTCACGGCGGATGCCCAGGAGCTTGGCATGCGCTCCATCGAATCGACCATCGAGGGGATGCGCAGGATCGAGGAGGAAACGCGGGCCACGGCGGAGGTGATCAACAGCCTCGGCGGCAGGGCCGAAAACATCGGCGGCATCCTGACCGTGATCGAGGACATTACGGACCAGACATCGCTTTTGGCCCTGAACGCAGCTATTCTTGCCGCCCAGGCGGGCGAACACGGCAAGGGATTCGCCGTTGTGGCCGCGGAGATTCGCGACCTCGCCCACCGCACCGCATCTTCGACCAAGGAGATTGCCCAGCTGATCCAGTCGGTGCAGCAGGAATCCCGCCAGGCCGTGGACGTGATGCAGAAGAACGTCGAGCTTGCGACGGAAGGAACAAAACTGGCCCGGGGCGCCGGCGACGCCCTCAAAGCGATCCTGGTGCGGGCCGACCAGTCCCGCGCCATGAGCCACCGCATCAGCACGGCTGCCGTGGAACAGGCGAAGGGCATGGTGCAGGTTGAGCAGGCGGTGGAGCGGATCAATCAAATGACCCACCAAATCGCCACGGCAACGGCCGAACAGCGCAGCGGCAGCTCGCAAATCATGCGCGCCGCCGAACGGATGCGGGAGATCACCCGGTTCGTGAAGACGGCAACCGCCGAGCAGGTCGGCGCCAGCAAGAACATTACCTCGGCGGTGGAGTCCATGAGCGCCAAGGTGAGCCTGGTGCGCCGCGCCGCCGAAGAAGTGCGCACGGGGAGCGACCTGATCGTCAAGGCCATCGAGAAGATCAAGTCCACGGCCCGGGAAAACGCGGATCTTGCCGTGTCGCTGAATACCTCCGTCGATGCAATGACCGGTCAGGCATCGACCCTCAAAAAGGAGATCGAGCGTTTCGGCACCGGCGGATCGGACGCGCAGCAAAAAGCGTAATCCATCCGCCAGGGCGTCGCTCGGATGCAAGGATGATTCGGACACGGAAATCGACGAAAGCGGCCGCCGCAGTCGAACCCCTGCAATTTGTCACCTTCCGCGTTGGCACCGAGGCATTCGGCCTGGATATCCGGTCGATCACCGAGGTTATCCGCCCCCTGAAAATCACCCCGCTTCCCCACATGCCGCGGTTTGTCGAGGGCGTTATCAATCTGCGCGGCATGATCATTCCCGTCGTCGATCTGCGCAAACGCTTTGAGCTGCCGGCGCCACCCGGGTCCCGCACCCTTCGCATTGTCGTGATACGGGGGGCCGTGGACGACCCCTTGGCGCTCCTTGGCCTCGTCGTGGATGAAGTGCAGGAGGTTCTGCCCGTTCCGCCGGAGCGGATCGACCGCGCGCCCGATGCTGCGCGGGGCAGAAGCGCCGATTACCTCGCGGGCGTCGCGAAGCTCGATGACCGGCTGATCATCCTGCTGGAGATCACGAGGATCCTGAGCCGTGAAGAGCGGGCGGCCCTGGAGGAGGCTCACGATGTCCCTGCTTGAACATCTCGGAACCAAACTGGCCAGCAGCGACGCGGAAGAGCGCCGCGAGGCAGCCGTCGACCTGGGGCGGGTGGGCCGGCCCGCCGTCCCCCTCTTGCTGCGGGCGCTGGCGGACACCGACTGGCGCGTGCGCAAGACGGCGGTTGAAGCGCTGGTCGCCTTAGGCGGGGAGGACGTGACCTCCGGGCTGGTGCGTCATCTGAGCGCGGAGGACAATGCCGGCGCGCGCAACTCGGCCATCGAAGCGCTGGCAATCCTGGGAGCCGCATCCGTGCCGGCGCTCCTCCCGCTGCTCAAGAACAACGATCCCGATGTGCGGAAGTTCGCCATCGATGTCCTGGGCGACATCCAGGACCGGCGCGCCGTGCCTGACCTCATCGACGCGGTGCGCGACGGCGACGAGAATGTGCGCGTTGCCGCCGCTGAGGCATTGGGCAAGATACGCGATGGCCGCGCCGTGGATGTGCTGGTCAGCTGCCTCTCGGCGAGCACCCAGGGTTGGCTTGACTACGCTGCAGCCGAAGCGCTCGGAGAAATCGGCGATGAGCGAGCGCTGGGGCCGCTCCTCGCCGCTCTCGACCGGAGCAGTCTTCGGGAGCCCGTGCTGGAATCGCTGGGCAAGATCGGCAATGCCGCCACGTTGGCCCCGCTCATCAGCGGCCTCTCCGATCCGTTGCGCATCGTCCGCGAAGTGTCAATCGGAGCGTTGTATTCGATCCATCGGAAAAGCCAGGCTGCCGAGCGCGGCCGGATCGTCGAGACCATTCGCGGCGCCTGCGGGGAACTGGCCGCCGTTCTGCTGAAGGAAGTGATCGAAACGAGCGGAGGGCACCTCCAGCGCGCAGCGCTCGCCATTCTCGGCTGGTGCGGCCGCCCTGACGCCGTGCCGGTTCTTCTGGGCCTCCTGCGGGAGGAGGACATGGAAGAGCCGGTGGCACAGGCTCTGCGCTCCATTGGTGCAGGCGCGGCCCCCCAGCTGATCAGCAGGCTGCATGATGACAATGTGCTGGTGCGGCGCGTCGCCGCTGTGGTCCTGGGCGACTTGGGGCGCCGGGAAGCGGAGCCCGCCCTGATCGGCATGCTGGGGGACGAGAACGGCCACGTGCGCGGAGCAGCGGCCGAGGCTCTGGGCAGGCTCAAGACGCGCTCGGCGGTGCCGGCCCTGATACACCTGCTCGAGGATGAGTACGAGCAGGTCCAGGAGTGCGCGATCCGGGCGCTTGCCTCTGTGGGGGATGAGTCGGCCACGGAAAACCTGTTCCGGGATTTCTCGAGCCGCGATGCCGGCATGCGGAGAAATATTGTCCGTCTCCTCGGGATGCTGGGATCGGCCGCAGCGGTCGACGCCCTTGCCTTCGCGCTGAAGGACGCGGAATCCGCGGTGCGCAAGGCGGTCGTCGCCGGTCTCAGCGCTCTCGGCGGACAGGGCACCCTTCGCCCGCTGCTGCTCGCCATCACCGACGACGATCCCGAGGTCAGGATGCTTGCCGCGGAAGCGCTGGCGCGCACCGGCGCGGAAGAGGCAGGCAACGCGCTGGTCCCGCTTCTGGACGATGAGGACCTCTGGGTCCGCGCAGCAGCGGCGCGCGGCCTGGGCGCGCTGGCTCCCGGGCGGTTCAGTGCGGTGCTCACGTCGCACCTGGATCAGGCGAGCGATATCTTTCTCCTGGCTCTTGTCGAGGTCCTGGGCAGGGCCGCCGATCCCGCGGCGTGCGGGCCGCTTCTTGCTCTGGCGGACCACGAGGACCATGAGGTCCGGAAGACCGTTCTCCTCGCGCTGGGATCGTTCGATTGGGACCGCGTGCGGCCGACGGTCATTTCACGTCTCTTCGATCCGCACTGGAGTGTCCGGAAAACGGCGGCCGAGCTGCTGCGCCACCGGCGCGATCCGGCGACGGATCAGATCCTGCTGCGCCTGGCGGAAGAAGATCCCGATCCGAGCGTCCGTCGGTCGGCCCGGGAGGCTCTGGGGACCTAAATGTTCGGCGACCAGCTCATTCCGCTCCCTGACGATGTATTCAGGCTTCTGCGGGATTTTATCCACAGCTATTGCGGTATTTATTTCGACGACGGCTCGAAATTCCTGCTTGAGCGACGGCTGAACCGGCGCCTCGAACAGCACCGGCTTCGGAATTTCGAGGAATATTATCATTTTCTCCGCTACGACCGTAAGCGCGAGGAAGAACTGGTCGTCCTGATCGACAACCTGACGACCAACGAGACCTATTTCTTCCGCGAGCAGGCGCAGCTCAAGGCATTCTCCGAGGAGCTGCTCCCCGATCTGCGCGAGAGGAACGGCGATCGCAAGACCCTCCGTATCTGGAGCGCCGGCTGCTCGACGGGTGAAGAACCCTATACCATCGCCATTCTGCTGCTCGAATCGGGGAACTGGTGGCGCGACTGGCAGGTGGAAATTCTGGGCAGCGACATAAACCAACGGGTCCTGCACACGGCGCGGCGGGGCGTGTACAAGAAAGGATCGCACCGTTCCACGCCGCCGGAGATGCTCAAGAAATACTTCGTTGAGGAAGGAAAGGGCGATTACCGGATCATTGACGCCGTTCGCGAGCATGTCTCGTTCAGCTACGTCAACCTCCTGGACCCCTATAAGACCAGTCTCGTGCGGGACATGGATGTCATCTTCTGCAGGAATGTGATCATCTATTTCGACCGGGAGGCCAAGAAGAAGGTGATCGAAAGTTTCTATGACAAGCTGCGCGAGGGAGGGTTTCTGCTGCTGGGACACTCGGAGTCCCTTATCAACCTGTCCACAGCATTCACGCTGCGGACGCTGAAGAACGACATGGTCTACCAGAAGCCGGTGCGGGCCCGGGTCGGTTTCTGACAGGACGGAGATCTGCTATGCACGGACACACCCGGATCAAGGCGCTTGTCGTCGACGACTCGGCATTCAACCGCGGGGCCATCTCGCAGATGCTCTCCAGCGATCCGGGGATCGAGGTGGTCGGCACTGCGGCGGACGGCATCGATGCCATCGCCAAGACCATGCGGCTGCAGCCCCAGGTCATCACGCTCGACCTCGAGATGCCGAACATGGACGGCTTCTCCTTCCTGCGGTGGGTGATGAAGGAACGGCCGACCCCGGTCCTGGTCATCTCCTCCCGCGCGGACAGCCGGAGCGTTTTCCGTGCGCTGGAACTGGGCGCCGTAGAGTTTCTGGGCAAGCCGGAAGCACGGATCTCGAAGAGCATCGAGATGATCCGCGAAGAGCTGTTGAGCAAGGTTCGGGCCATGCTGAACCTCGAAATGGGCAAGGTGCGGTCGACCATCGACCTGCTGGCCGCCGAACGACCGGCCCCGCCCCGCCGGCCTCACGAGGAGATCGTCCGCCAGGAGGGGCCCATCGACGTCGTCGCCATCGCCGCCTCCACGGGCGGCCCGCCGGCCCTTCAGGCGATTCTGACGACGCTTCCCGCGGATCTCGGCGCGAGCATCGTTATTTCCCAGCACATGCCCGCGGGGTTTACCCGGAGTTTCGCGGAACGGCTGAACAAACTTTCCGGCCTCGTGGTCACGGAGGCCGCGGCAGGCGATCCCGTGAAGCCGGGAACCGTGCTCATCGCGCCGGGGGGGAGCCATCTCCTGGTTCGCCGCGAGGGCGATGCCCTCGTAGCGGAGATCGCTCAGCGCACGGAGCAGGACAAGTATGCGCCCTCGGCCGACCGGATGATGGAGAGCGTTGCCGCTGCATGTGGCTCCGCCGCG